>JAWKNW010000003.1:300000-405353 GCA_041391505.1 Rhodothermales bacterium | reverse complement strand
TTATAGAGTGCGCACAGCCATTTTTGTTAACAGTCCTGATGCAGGATGCGGAATGTGGGATGCAGGATGCCGACTCTGCATCTCCCATCCCGTTTCTCCATCTCGCATCCAGCATCGAGCATCCCGGTCCAGCATCGAACATCCCGGTCCAGCATCCCGCATCCTGCATCTTGCATCCCTATCCCCCATCCCGCATCCCTATCCCCCATCCACCGTCCCCATCTTGCATCCATCATCCCCATCCATTATCCCCATCCTGCCTCTTCTTCTGGCCCTGCTCGTTCCGGCCGGCCCGATCCAGGCGCAGACCGACGTCCCGCCGCCCCGGTTCGAGCCCTTCGGCGTCAACGCGGGGCTGTCCAACGGCACGGTCACCAGCATCCTGCAGGACCGCCTGGGCTTCATGTGGTTTGGGACCTACGACGGCCTCAATCGATTCGATGGGATCTCGTTCACGACCTACCGGAGCGATCCGTTCGATTCGACGTCCATCTCGGCGAACGCCTATTACGAAAACGATCCCCTGAACCCGATCGACGACGACCCGACGATCTTCAGGATGGTCGAAGATGCCGACGGGTACCTATGGATCGGCACGCGGGTGGGGCTCGATCGGTTCGACCGCGCGACGGAGACCGTCCGGCGGTATGCGCATCAGCCGGGCGATCCCGCGAGTCTTCCCCCCGGCAACGTCACCTCGCTCGAGGTCGGCGTCTCCGGCAGGCTGTGGGTGGGCACCTGGGGAGGGGGCCTGAGCGCGATGCAGGGCGACGCCCCGGGCCGCTTCGTTCGCTACCGGCACGATCCGGAGGACGCGGCGAGCCTCAGCAGCGACCACGTGCTGGATGTGTTCCAGGACGCCTCCGGCACGCTGTGGGTGGGTACGTCCGCCGGGCTCGATCGCATGGATCCGACGCGTCCGGGGCGATTCACCCGGTATGCGATCGATGACCGTCCGGGCGGGCAGGTCATCTGGCACCGAACCATGGAGGATCCGCAGGACGCCGGCATCCTCTGGATCGTCCGCGTCAACCCGGGCATGAATGCGAGCAGCCTCCTTCGCTTCGATACCCGCACCGGCGCGGCCGAAATGCTGGATCTGGGCGGCGCGTTCGTGATCGACCTCGCCAACGACCCCGTGACGCCCGGCGTGGTATGGATTACCTCGGTGGGGCAGGGCCTCTTGCGGCTGGACACCGCCAGCCGCCAGTACCGCCGTTTCGCGCGCGCCGCCGGCGGCCCGGACGAACTCCCCACCAACCAGCTGCTGACGATCCTGGCCGACCGGACCGGCAGCGTGTGGCTGGGCAGCCTGGACCAGGGCGTCGTCCGTTTCGACCCGTCGGGCGGGCGGTTCGTGACCTATGAGCCCGGGACGCCCGGAGGGGTGGTAGGCGTGCTGGAGGATGCCGCCGGCCGGCTCTGGATGGGTTCGCTCGGCCAGTTGACCCGGCTGGATCTCGAAACCGGCGAACGGACATCCTGGAATCCGGACCAGGGCACGGTGTTCAGTTCGGCTACCGGCATGATCACGAGCATCCTGCAGGTACGGTCGGGCGATCTGTGGATGGGTACCTGGGCTGGCGGGCTCATCCGGATGGACGCCGCCACCGAAGCCTTTGCCCTGTACGCGCACGATGCCGGCGACCCCGCCAGCCTGACGCCCGGCGCCATCTATGCCTTGCTGGAGGATCGGGAGGGCCTGCTATGGATCGGCACGGAGGGCGGGTTGAACCGGTTCGATCCGGCGTCGGAGCAGGTCACGCGCTACGTGAGCGTACCCGACGACGCGACCACGCTCGGCCCGGGCACGGTGTGGTCGATCCTCGAAGACCGCGACGGCACGCTCTGGGTGGCGACCAGCGGCGGACTGAGCCGGCTGGACCGGGTCACCGGCCGGTTCACGCGTTTTCTGCACGACGCCGGCGATCCGGCCACCTTGAGGCCGATATGGAACGGCGCCCTACTCGAGGACGCGGCGGGGACGCTCTGGATCGGGACGACCGGGGGCCTCGCCCGGATGGATCGGTCCACGGGACGCTTCGAGCACTTCGACGAGGCCAACAGCGGCCTGCCCAGCGACATGGTCGGCGGCCTGCTCGAAGACGCCGCCGGCATGCTCTGGCTCAGCACGAACCGGGGCCTGGTCCGCTTCGACCCCCGAGACGCGACCTTCCGCACCTTCGATACCAACGACGGCCTCGCGTCGCTCGCGTTCAGCGGCGGCACGTCCGTGTATCGGAGTCCCCGAACGGGCCGGTTGTATTTCGGTCATTCCGCCGGCGTCACGGCCTTTGACCCGTCGCGCTTCGCCACGAATCCGCTGCCGCCGCAGGTGGCGTTGACCGATTTCCAGCTGTTCAACCAGTCCGTCACGCCCGGACCCGGTTCGCCGCTCGCCGTCCACATCGCACAGACCGAGACGATCGACCTGCGCCACGACCAAAACGCCGTGACCTTCGGTTACGTGGCGCTCCACTACAAGAACGCCGGCCAGAACCGGTACCAGTACCGGCTCGAACCCTATGAGACCGACTGGGTGGAGGCCGGCACGCGGCGGAGCGCCACCTACACCAATCTGCCTCCCGCGCGGTACACCTTCCGGGTGCGGGCCGCCAGCAGCGACGGGGTCTGGAACGAGGCCGGGGCCCGCGTCACGATGACCGTCCACCCGCCCTGGTGGCGCACCGGCTGGGCCTATGCGGGCTTCGGGTTGCTGCTCGCCGGCGCGATCGCGGCGCTGGCCCGTTACCAGCGCGATCGCCTGCTCCGCATCGAGCGGGAACGGTCGCACGACATCCTGCGCCGCACGCATGCCGAACTCGAAGCGGCGCACGCGCACCTCAAGACCACCCAGGCGCGGCTCATCCACTCGGAGAAGATGGCCTCGCTGGGGCAGCTCACCGCCGGCATCGCGCATGAGATCAAGAACCCGCTCAATTTCGTCAACAATTTTGCGAAGCTGACCATCGAGTTGATCGGCGAACTGCGCGAGGCCGTGCGCGAGGGGCCGGAGCGGGAGGCGGCCGACGACGAAGACGAGGTGGATATGTTGATGCGGGATGTGAGGGAAAACGTCGAGCGCATCGCGACGCATGGGCAGCGCGCCGATCGCATCGTCGACGGGATGCTCGAACACGCGCGCATGAAGCCGGGGCGCCGGCAGTCTACCGATGTGCCTGCCCTCGTCGATCGCGTTGCCGAGCGGGTCTATCACCGGTTTCAAGGGGAATATCCCGGGTTCGTGTGCGTCATCGAACGCCGGCATGACGACGGGATCGTCGCCGTCTCCCTCGTGCCCGGGGAGATCGAACGCGTCATGGACAACCTGCTGTCGAACGCGTTCGACGCCGTCCGCCAGCGCGCCGCCGCGTCCGGCGCCGACTATGTCCCCACCGTAGGGCTCGCGACCCGCTCCGCGGGCACCGGCGTCGAGGTCCGCGTGAGCGACAACGGCGTGGGCATCCCGCCGGACGTCCGGGACCGCATCTTCGAGCCCTTTTTTACCACCAAACCCGCCGGCAGCGGGACCGGGCTCGGGCTGAGCCTGAGCTACGATATCGTCACGCACGGCCATGCCGGCACGTTGACCGTCGAGGCCGGCGACGACGGGGTGACGACGCTGCTGATGACGCTGCCGGCCGATGCGCCGCCCACGGATGCCCGGTAGGCACAACCTTTCCGCGGTTGCCTCCGTAGGGATTCATGTCGATTCCCCCGAAACAAGCCAGGCCAGCGCCATGAAAGCCATCGTATACAGCGCCTACGGATCCCCTGACGTGCTCCGGATCCAGGACGTCCCGACCCCGACCCCCGCCGACAACGAAGTGCTCGTCCGCATCCACGCGACGACCGTCACCGCCGGCGACCGGAGGGCGCGGAGCCTGGACCTGCCGGCGGGTTTTGGTCTCGTCGGCCGGCTCATCTTCGGCGTCACGAAGCCCCGGCAGTCCATCCTCGGGACGGAGTTGTCGGGCGTGGTGGAGGCCGTCGGGGAGCGGGTGACCCGGTTCAAGCCGGGCGACGCCGTCTTCGCATTCAGCGGTGCGGGCATGGGCGCCTACGCCGAGTACCGCACCCTGGCCGAGGACGGACCCATCGCACCCAAGCCCGCGAATCTCTCGTTCGACGAGGCCGCGGCGTTGAGTTTTGGCGGCGCCACGATGCTCCATTTTTACAAGAAGGCCGTGCTCAAGGCCGGCGACCGCGTGCTCGTCGTAGGGGCCTCGGGAGGCGTGGGAACAGCGGCCGTCCAGCTCGCGAAACACGCCGGCGCGCACGTGACCGGCGTAACCAGCGGCCGCAACGCCGATCTGGTGCGCTCCCTCGGGGCCGACGAGGTGATCGACTATACGAAGGAGGACTTCTCGAAAAACGGGAAGACGTACGATGTCATCGTAGACACGGTAGGAACCGCGCCGTATCCGGTGAGCAAGGGATCGCTGGCGCCGGGCGGCCGGCTGCTGCTCATCATGTCCGAACTGCCGGGGATGTTGTCGGCGCCCTGGTATTCGATGACGACGGACAAGACGGTGATCGCCGGGCCGGCGGCCGAAAAGCCGGAATACATCGCACAACTCGCCGAACTGGCGGAGGCCGGCGCCTATCGGGCGGTGATCGACCGGACGTATTCGATGGAGGACGCCGCCGAGGCGCACCGCTACGTCGACACGGGCCGGAAACGCGGCAGCGTGGTGATCGAGATCGCGCAACCGGAAGACGCCGACGCCGCGCGGGCCGACGCGCGGAGCCACGGGGCCTGATCTGAGCCCGGCAACCTCGGCCGGCGCTTCGCGTGCAAGCGGTGCGGATTCCCCGTTCGTACACGCCGGATACCGGCACCGCTGCCTGGCGACCGCATGCGCAAACACGTCCTGTTGTATGGTCTCCTCGCCGGCGTCCTGATCGCCGGCCTGCAATTCATCGAGTACCGGTGGCTCGTCATCGAGCACTCGGTGGAGATTTATGGCGGACTGGTAGCGGCGGTCTTTGCGAGCCTCGGGATCTGGCTCGGCCTGAGGTTGACGGGGCGGAGGGAAAAGGTCGTGATCCGGGAGGTGGAGGTGCCCGCGCCCGTCGATTTTGTCCGCGATGCCGATCGGGTCGCGTCCCTGGGGCTCACCCCGCGCGAACTGGAAGTCCTCGAACTGATGGCCGAAGGGTTGAGCACCCGGGAGATCGCCGAGCGTGTCTTCGTGAGCGAGAACACCGTGAAGACGCATACGAAGCGGGTGTTCGAGAAGCTCGGCGCCAGCCGGCGGACGCAGGCCGTCCAGCAGGGCCGGGCGCTGAAATTGATTCCCTAGGGGCGTTTTCTGTCGAATCACCCGTTCGGGTGACGCGCCGGCCCGGCGAGGAGCGTTAGGTTCGGGCATCGTTCACCAGACTGCTTCTGCCATGCGCAACATCGTACTGACCTTCGGCCTCATCGCCGGCGCCATCATGGCGGCGATGATGCTGCTCACCATTCCGTTCCAGGACCAGATCGGGTTCGAGCGGGGCGCCGTCATCGGGTACACGACGATGGTGCTCGCCTTCCTGATGATCTATTTCGGCGTCCGTTCCTACCGCGACACGGTGGCCGGCGGCCGCGTCTCGTTCGGTCGCGCCCTCGTCGTCGCCCTCGCCATCATGGCCGTGGCGATATGCTGTTACGTGGCGACATGGGAGCTGATCTATTACCAGCTCATGCCCGATTTCGGCGATCAATACGCCACATTCATCCTCGAAAAGGAGCGCAGCTCCGGCGCGACGGAAGCAGAGATCGCGGCCCGGGCTGCGGAGATGGCCCGGTTTCAGGAGATGTACCGCAATCCGCTCGTCAACATCGCCTTCACCTTCCTCGAGCCGCTGCCCATCGGACTCCTCTTCGCGCTCGTCTCGGCCGGCATCCTGAGCTGGAAGCGCAAGCCGCAACCGAGCGGGACCTGATCCGCGCGCGAGCGCGGCGCCTGCCGGGGTAGACCTCACAGGACGCCCGTCCGCAGCCGGCGGATCGTGTCATCCTGCCCTGACAGCCGCGAACGAGCCCGGGGCGTAGCTTGATGCAAAAAACGGGCTACGACGATGCGCGCCGGCTTCATCCTGCTGCTCGTGCTGCACGGGCTGATCCATCTGATGGGGTTCGCCAAAGCGTTCGGCTACGCCGAACTTCCCCAACTCCAGCTGCCGATTTCGAAGGGGATGGGGGTGCTCTGGCTTGTCGCCGGCGTGGCGGTGATCGGGGCCGCCGTGCTCCTTGCGGTCGCTCCGCGGGCGTGGGGGATGGTGGCCATCGTGGCCGCCCTGCTCTCCCAGATCGTCATCGTGTCGGCCTGGAGCGATGCCCGTTTCGGCACGCTCGCCAATATCCTCCTGTTCGCCGCCGGCGTGTACGGCTTCGTCGCGCAGGGGCCTTTCAGTTTCGAGGCGGAGTACCGGCGCGCTATCGCCGCGCACCCGACGCCGTCCGTCGCCGCGCCGCTCGTGATCGAGGCGGATCTGCATCCGCTCCCCGATCCCATCCAGCGGTACCTGCATGCCGTCGGCGTCACGGGCCAGCCGGCCATCCGGAGCGTCCGCGTCGTCTGGCAGGGCCGCATCCGGGGCGCGCCGGACGATCCGTGGATGCCCTTCACCGCCGAGCAGGTCAACTTCATCGACGACGACAGCCGCTATTTTCACCTCCGGGCCTCCAAGCGCGGGGTGCCGGTGGATGTCCTGCACCGGTTTGAAGCGGGAACCGCCTCGATGCGCGTTCGCCTCCTCTCGCTCTTCCCGCTGGTCGATGCGCGCGGTCCCGAGATGAATCGGGCCGAGACCGTCACCATCTTCAACGACATCGCGCTGCTGGCGCCGTCGGGGCTGGCGAATCCCCGCATCCGGTGGGAAGCGCTCGACGACCGGTCGGCGCGGGGCTTCCTGACGATCGGCGCCCACACCGTCAGCGCGGTGCTGGTGGTCGACGACGCCGGCGACCTCGTGGATTTCATCTCGGACGACCGGCTGCTCGCTTCGCCGGACGGCAAGACCTTCACCCCCACCCGCTGGTCGACCCCGATCACCGGCTACCGCGCGTTCGGCGGGCGCCGCGTCATGCACGGGGGAGCCGGCGTGTGGCACGCGGCGTCCGGTTCGTATCCGTACATCGAACTCGAGGTCGTGGACTACCGCGTGAACGAGTGAGGGGGGCAACGCGGCTTGTCTCAGTGGCAGTGGCGGGTTATCTTTGCGCACGTGAAGCCCAATACCCCTTGACGCTGTGGAACCGGGCGCCGTCGTTGCCTGATGGGTGTGTATGACACCTGAAGAACGGGCAACCGCCTTCGAGTCGTTTCGCACGGACTTGCGCGGGTTTGTGCTCCGGATGACCGCGGATACCGACGAAGGAGGCGTTGTTCGACCTGCGCCTGGAGATGGTCCGCCAGATCGATCCTTTCGCGTCCGACGGCGCGGCCCTGCAGTTGCATCACCTCGAACATAACCGGAAGGTAATGGAGAAATACCTGGACGATCCGGCCTGACATCCTATCCTTTGGCGCGGCTCGTTCGTCCTATGAATAGGACGGTTTCACAAACAGCACCTGGTTGGATGTATGCAGGACGGAAAAGCCAGCACCACCCGCACCTTCTTCAGCCGTACGACGGCCGTTTCGATCGTCATCCGCGCCCCACGCTCGGTCGTTTGGGCGTTGCTGACCGATGCGCCGGAATATCCGGCCTGGAATTCTACGGTGTTATCCATCGAAAACCGCATCGAACCCGGGAGTGCGATACGGCTCACATCCACGCTCGACCCCAAACGCACGTTCGTGCTCTGGATCAAGACGTTCGAACCCGAACACCGGATGGTATGGGGCGATGCGAACGGAAGGCGTACCTTCACCCTGACGGACGAGCCGGCCGGCGTGCGGTTCACCATGGATGAACGGATCGGCGGACCGTTATTCCCCCTGTTCGCCCGTTTCATCCCGCCGTTCGACGCGCTGTTCGAGCAATTTGCCATGGACCTCAAACAGGCCGCTGAACGCGCGGTATAACCGGATTTTCATATGGAAAAGCGTGGGAAAGACAATCCCTGGCGTTTGAAAACGCCTCCCGGTACCTCCGACTACACGATGTATGTCGATGTGAAGGACGGCCGCGAGATCTTGGTGTGCACCGTAGGAAGCACCGTGTTGCACTACGATTATCGCTGCCTGGCCGATCTGCACGCCATGCTCAAGGCGCACGGAGACTGGATGGAACTCGGCAGCAAGGATGAAAAGCAGGAAGCGACCCCGGGGACCGTGGAACACTGGGGGCGGTCGGCCGAAAATCCGGTGGGAGGTTGGTACGGCCTCAAAAAAGGCTTTCGCGGCCGCTTCGGCATGTATATCCCGCCGCTCATGGAAGTGCTGGGCCTTGCCGAGGTGGAACACAACGCGCGCAACAATCGGATGCGGGCGAAATAGCCCCGACAGGGATCACGGGCCGCGCCACGTCACACCGAACAGCACGCCGGCGTTTCGGGCATACAGCGACCCGGCGTCGACGGCGACGGCCCCGGTGAAGGACAGACCATGCGCCGGCCAGAGCGGCCCGGTCAACTCGAACAGCATCGAATACTGATCGAGCCGGTCCGTGCGTCCGCTGACCAACCGGAAGCTGTCGGGCGCCTCGAACACCTGGTCCGCCCCGTAGTTGCGACTGTAGGTCATGAACGCGCGGTAGCTGAAGCCGCCTCCCGGGTTGCCCTCGATGCCCACGTGGTGCGCGAGCACGATGTTGTTGACGACACCGAAACGCCGGCCGTCCGCCGCCAGCAGCGGCAGCCCGATCGTGCGTCCGTGGTACACCCAGCCGCCCCGGTACAGCACGTTGTTGTAGTAGTTGTCCACCCCAAACGGCTCGCCCTCGCTGTACTGGGCGCCCTGCCGCTTCGTGTTGGCGTGTTCGTAGAGCAGACCGGTCAGGATGCCGCGCCGATCCTGCCGCTTGAGGCTGAAACCCCACATCCCGTCCCACGGATTGCGGTAGCGTAGCGAAGGCCCCGTCTCGATGTAGAAATGCCGGTAGATGAGCCAGTCGAGCCCGAGCACCTGCATGGTCACGCTGAAGTCGTACGAACCGATCGTGTTGCCGAGCACGTTGACGATCTCATTCTCCGGCGCTTCCTCGTTCCCTTCCTGCACGAAAAAGATGCGCCAGTAGTTGGCGATCCCGCCGGGGAGCTTGCCGTAGTTCGGATGCGTGCCGGCCCAGATCACGGCATGCGTCACGCCGCCATGCAGCTGGATGGGCGCTTTCTCGGAAAAGAGGCGAAGGTAGAACGATTTCTCGTGGAGGAGGGCGTCGCGCACGAAACGATCGTCCTCGAACCAGCCGTGCGACAGATGCCCGCGGATGAAGGCGAAGCGATGCGTCCATGGAATCGGCGTGTACCGGGGGATGGCGATCGTGACGCGGGGGAGGGGCGAGGTGTTGGCGCTCCAGATCATCGAGCCGGCGGTGAGCGTCGGGTCCACGACGCCGAGCGTCTGCTCCCACCGGCCGGCGCTGAGTTCGAACGGACCGTAGCGGCCCCGCACATACGCTTCGTGCAGATGCGCCGTCATCGTTTCGCCGGCCCGCGCGATCCCCTCGATGCCATAGGCATAGTCGAGCTTCCGACCGCCATCGTACGGCGCGTGCGCTCCGGCACGCAACCCGGCGTTGACGCCGAACGGGTCGACGACCCCGAAACGGTTGGCGGTCAGGTAGTACGGCAACGGGTCGGATCCGGCGCCGGCGGCGAAGAGGCCGGCCGAATACGACGGGGTGCGTAGCTGCGCGGACGCCGGCGCGGCCCAGAGTGCGCACAGCGCCAGGATGGCCGCGCCGCGAACCGCGAGCGCCCGCGTCAGCCCACGGCACGGGGCCGGTGCGGCTGGCGGAAGGATCTCCGGCAATTCCGGCTTCAGGTTTACGGTGAGAGGCATCGGGAGCAGATCAAGGATACGACGCCCGGCGCGAAGCCATAATCGGGCCGAGGTGCGTCGCGGCGTAGGGGGGCGGCGCAAGACAGGAGTGCCAGACGCGCCGCCGTTTATGCAACGGACATACCGTGAAAAAAGATCGGGCAAAACGCCGGCTCGGGCGTTATGCCGGGCCGCCGGTTCGGGTCTAGGTAAGTATTCGCTACCCTTAACCAGCCTTGCGAGGAATACCATGCGAATCGGTTTCATACGTGCGTTTTGCCTGCTGCTCGGGCTTCATCTGGCGGCGGCGTCCGCCACGGGCCAGACGGCGCAGCTCTTTTTCGAGGATTTCGACGGCGCGACGCCCCCGGCGTTGCCGGCCGGCTGGGCGGATGCCGCCGGGGTCTGGGAAACCAGCGCCAGCGTCTCGTCCACCGGCTCCGGACTCAACAACCTGTATATCCAGGGGACCGCGCCGGCGAGTCTGACCACCCCGACGGTCAACCTTTCCGGTCTGACCGAAGGGACCATCAGCTACCTGGCCCGGCGTACGGCGACCTACGACCAGGCGTCCCTCACGGTCCTGGCGTCGACGGATGGCGGCGCCACGTTCGGCATCACCCTGCTCGCTGCGGGGCAGGCGCTGCCGGCCACCGACGGCAGCTACCAGCTCATCAGCATGGCCGTGCCGGCGCAGCTCCTCGGCGCAGCCCAGGTGGTGCTCCGGTTCGACGCCGCCGGCGGCACGAGCACGGGCTCGAACGTCCGCATCGACGATATCACCATCGCCGGCTCGGCCGAGGGCAACCTGTTCGGTTTCTCGCAGGCGGCCGGCGCGGCGGACGCGACGGGGACGTTCGATGTGGATGTCTACATCGACTTCCGCAACACGCTCTCGCTCCAGGGCGTCCAGTTCTCGCTGGGGTGGGACGTGGCCACGGTTTCGTTCGTGGAGGTCCTCCGCGGCGCGGCCGTGTCCGACGCGGCGCAATGGCAGCTCTCGGCGGAGCCCGACGGGTCGTCCGCCCGCGTCGTGCTGCTGAACAGCGGCGCCGGCGGCCTCCCGGACGGCGCCTACGACCCCGTCCTCACCCTCCGCCTGCGCGCGAATGCCGGCACCACCGCGGCGCAGACGGTGCTGACGCTATCCGGGCTCGTCAGCGCGCTGGCCGTGCCCACCGGCGACGACGCGGGCCTGGGCCTCGGCCTCGCGACGCACACGGTGACGCTTCCCGAAACGGGCGCGGCGGAGTTCGTGCCTTCGGCGACCTCGTTCGACATCGGGTCCGTCACGGTGGGCGCGGCCGGCGAGGCGGTGCTTACGGTATCCAACCCGGGCGGCACGGCGGACCTCGTCGTGGGGAATGTGACGTCCTCGAACCCGCTGTTCGCGGTGACGCCGGCGTCGGCGACCGTCGCCCCGGGCGGTTCGCAGGCGTTTACGATCGTGTTCACGCCCACCGCCACCGTCTTTGGCGCGCAGGCGACCGTACTCACCTTCGCGCACAACGCCGCCGGCGGCTCGACGGGGATCGCGGCCTCCGCGCTGGGTGTCGGCGGTCGCGGCGATGCGAGCGGTGACGGGGCGGTCGATGTGCTGGATCTGGTGCTCGGGATCGATGCGGTGCTGGAGCGGATCGTGCCCAACGCCGGCCAGATCGCGAGCCTCGATGTATTCCCCTTCGCCGCGCCGGACGGCGCGCTCGACGTACGCGACCTGACGGTGCTGGCGCAGGCCATCGTCCTCGGCGCCTGGCCTGATGGCGCCGTGCCGCCGCTCGAGACGGCCCCCGCCGGCAAGCAGGCTGCGGGCGGGACGGGTGTGTTCGACGTGAAGGCCGAGGCGATTGCCGGCGGGCTGCTCCTCCGCGCCGCGCACGACGAACCGGTGCGCGCGATCCAGCTCTCGCTGTATCTCGACGAGCCCGACGCGCTGGCCGAGGTGATGATGGAAGAAGTCGCGCGCGGCGAGGCGATCGCCCTGGTGCATCGCGTGGACGCCGCCGGCCTCACACGCGTCCTGATCTACCGGATCGATGGCGGGGCCTTCGCCCCGGGCTCGTACCCGTTATTGCGCCTTGGTCGCGTGGCGTCCATCGAGCCGGCGGACCTCCGCTACGGGGTTGCGGTGGGGGCAGGACTGACCCGGATGGCGGTGCGCCTCGACGGGTATGTCGCGACGGGGACCGAAGAAATCCCGATTCGGGCGGGCGCGCTGGGCGTTCCGTATCCCAACCCGTACCGGCCGGGGGCCGGCGAGGCGCTGTCGATCCCGATCGACCTGGAGACGGCGTCGACCGTCCGCATGGCGCTGTACGACGTGCTGGGGCGCGAGGTCGCGCTCATCCACGAGGGCCCGCTGCCCGCCGGCGCTCAGGTCGTCTCGTGGCGCGGGCGGTCGACGGGTGAACCGCTGGCGCCGGGGCTGTATCTCCTGCAGGCGAAATCGGAGGCCGGCGTCGTTTCGCGTTCCGTCGTCGTGCGATAAGTCGAAGGGTGCCGGGAGGGTGGGCGCGAGGGTGCGCGACCACCCTCCCGGCAGCCGGCTTCAGGCGGCGCGACTCAAAGAAACACGCACGCCCCGCTCTGATTCAGCGAGGTCTGTGCGGCCTGGAGCAGCTGAACGACCATCAGGCCATTGCGCCCGTCCGACAGCGGCGTCGCGCCCGTCCGGACACAGTCGACGAAGTGCTGGCATTCGATCCGCAACGGTTCCTGCATCGGGATCTTGGGGATGACGATATCCCCCGTGCGGTAGGCCATCGCCTCCGAGTAATTCTCGTAGGGCAGTTGCGGGTTGCCGGCGGAGATGGTCACTCCTTTATCGAACAGACGCACCATTTCGGTGCTTTCCGTGTCGTCGATGACAGCCATCTTCTGGCTGCCCACGACGGTGACTTTCCGGATCTTGTGCGGGTCGAGCCAGCTGGTGTGCAGGTGCGCGAGCTTGCCGTTTTCGAAGAAGACGGTGGCAAACGCGACATCCTCGACGCCGGCCTGCAGGAAAGCCTGCCCGGTCGCCGAGATCGCGACGGGCCGCGTATCGAGAAACTGGAGGGCGATCGACAGATCGTGCGGCGCCAGGCTTTCGAAAGCGTTCTCCTGTTTCCGGACGATGCCAAGGTTTACGCGTACGCTGTACAGATACCGAACGTCGCCGAGTTCGCCGCGCTGGATCAGGTCGCGGACGTAGTTGAAGGCCGGATGGTACATCAGCAGATGCCCCACCATGAGCCGGCGGTCGTTCGCCTCCGCCAGCTGCACCAGGCATTCCGCCTGCTCGGCCGATTGCGCGAGGGGTTTTTCGACGAAGACATGTTTCCCGGCCTCCAGCGCCCGCCGCGCGAAATCGAAGTGCATCGGCGTCTGCACCGCGATGATCACCGCGTCCACGTCGGGGTTCGCGAGCACCTCCTCGTAACGTGTCGTCGTGTGCAGCTCCGGGTCTTTCTTGCGGTACGAGGCCAGCATCCCCTCGTCGACGTCGCAGAGCTGGATGACGCGGGCATCGGGTACCGCGTCGAAGTTGCGATAGAGATTTTTCCCCCAGTAACCGATCCCGACCTGGGCGAGGGCGACAGGTTTTTTGCTCACGGTGTTACGGAGACCGTCTGTTTATTGGGGATAGGCGCGTCGTGCAGAAAAGCGAGCACGTGCTGCGCGATGTAGGCCTGTTGCGCTTCGGTCAGTTCGGTGTGCATGGGCAGCGAGATTACCTCGCCGGCGGCCTGTTCGGTGTGGGAGAGATCCTCCCAGCGGGCGCGGCCGGCCTCGCGAAACACCGGCAGCTCATGGAGCGACGTCGGATAATAGATCGCGTGCGGGATGCCGGCGCTCTTCAGGTGTTGCGCCAGCGTGTCGCGCGTCCGGTAGCCGTCGGGGCGGATGCGGATCGTATACTGGTGGTAGACGTGGGTCCGGTCCGGGGCCACCGACGGCGTCACGATCGCGGGGCAGTCGGCGAAGAGCGCGTCGTACCGCGCCGCGGCGCGCTGCCGCGCGCGTGCGAACGCGTCGAGATGACGGAGCTTGACGCGCAGGATCGCGGCCTGCAGCGTGTCGAGCCGGCTGTTGATGCCGACGACTTCGTTGTAGTATTTCCGGCGCGAGCCATGGTTCGCGATCATCTGAACGCGCTCGAACAGGCCGGCGTCGTCGGTCAGGACGGCGCCGCCGTCGCCATAGGCGCCGAGGTTTTTCGAGGGGAAAAACGAGAGCGTTCCCAGGTCGCCCAGGTATCCGACCTGCCGGTCGCGGTAGCGCGCGCCGATGGACTGGGCGTTGTCCTCGATGACGCGCAGCCCGTGCCGGCGCGCAAGGGCCAGGATAGGGTCCATGTCCGCCGGCTGGCCGAAGAGGTGGACGGGCACGATGGCCCGCGTCCGGGGCGTGATGAGCGCCTCGATGCGCGCGGGATCGATATTGAACGTTTCCGGATCGATATCGGCGAAGACCGGGACCAACCCGAGGAGCGCCGCGGCCTCGGCGGTGGCGATGAAGGTAAACGCCGACGTGATGACCTCATCGCCCGGTTGCAGATCGAGCGCCATCATCGCCAGTTGAAGCGCGTCGGTGCCGTTGCCGACGCCGATGGCGTGTTGACCGCCGAGATAAGCCGCCAGTTCGGCCTCGAACAGACCGACCGGTTTGCCTTTGATGAAGTGCGTGGAGTCGAGCACCTCGGCGATGGCGGCATCGATTTCACCGCGCATGGCGGCGAGTTGCCCGCTGAGGTCGACCATCTGTATATCGTTCATGCCGATGCTGGCTTGATGTGAGCAGAAGTTCGGGGGAGGGGCGCCGGCTAGACGTCGGCCCAGCCCTGGTTTTCGAGGAGTTGATCCGCCGGCACATCCTTGAAGCGGCGGGCCGGCACGCCGGCAAAGACGCTGCGCGATTCCGTGTCGTGCGTGGCGACGCCGCCGGCGGCCACCAGCGAGTCCGCCGCGACTTCGATGCCCGGCAGGATGACGGCGCCCACGCCCACCCGGCCGCCTTTCCGGATCGTGACGCCGGCGAAATGCTTGAAGCGCTCCTCGGAGCGCCCGACGAAATTGTCGTTGCTCGTCAGCACGCCCGGAGCGACAAAGACGCGGTCTTCGAGCGTCGAATAGGCCGTCAGGTAGGCGTTCGTTTCGAGCTTGCAGTAGCGCCCGATCGTACACCGATTTTCGACGGCGACGCCGCGGCCGAGGATGGTGTAGTCGCCGACGGTTACGTCTTCACGGACGGTGGCGAGGTCGGCGACGAGCACGTGGCTGCCCAGCGTGCAGCCGGCATAGAGCACGGCGCCGGCGCCGATCAGGCAGCCGTCTCCGACGACGAGGGGCGGCTGTCGTTTCGCCTGGGTCACGGCGCTGTTCAGCGAGCGCATCGGCTGCTTGCCCAGCGTTGCATGGTCGTCGATGCGCACGTTGTCCCCGATCTTCGTACCATCGTGAATGACGACGTGATGTCCGATCTGGCAGTTGCGCCCGATCTGTACATGCTCGCCGATCACGCAGTAGGCCCCGAGGGTTGCGGACGGGTCGATGATCGCGGAGTCGGCTATCGGAGAGGTCTGGGCTGCAGTCATACCAGCGGAGCTTGATGAGGAGAAAGATTCCGCGCGGACGGCGTTTCCGGCGCATGGCGCGTCATGCCGGCACGCTGCGGCGCTTCCTGGCGCCAGGGATCAGAAATGATGCCATCGCGCCTTGTAGGAGGGGGGAGGGCGATTGTTCCACGGTGCGGCCGGCGCCTCGATCCGCCCGCATCGACGGGTCCAAATTCGCGCGCGTCCTTGCGGTAGTCATTCGAGAATCAGACTGTGTAGTACGCACAGAGCAACGAAGAACGCCCCGCACCGGCTGATGCGGGGTGCTGTGGACACCGACAGCCGGGCGCCTGCCCGCCGCCATACGTTGCCTTAATTCGATAGATATGGAATCTGCAGAACAGTTTTCAGTCTGGTGCCGACAAATCAAGGCATCGGATCGGAAAGCGTTTGAGGATGTGTTTAAGGCCACCCACGATGCGCTGGTGCGTTATTCCCTGACGTTCACCCGGAGCACGGCGGCTTCGTTGGATATCATCCAGGATGTCTTTACGAAGTTGTGGGAGGTGCGGCATACCCTCGATCCCGACCGTTCCCTGAAGGCCCTCCTTTATCGCATGGTGCGGAATCTGGCCTTTAACCACCATCGCGACACGAAGAGTCGCGAAGCCAAACACGGTGCTATGTCGGACTATGCTTCATCGGAAGTCGTACGGCCCGACCAGGTCGTAGGCTCGGATATGCTGGAAACGATGCTTCATCGTTGGATCGACGAACTCCCGGAACGTCAGCGCGAAGCGCTGTCGCTTAGCCGGTTCGATGGGTTGAGCCACGATGAAATCGCCGCCCTGATGGAGATATCCCCCAGGACCGTCAACAATCACCTGGTTAAAGCGCTAAAGCACATTCGTGACCGGATTCGCGCTTATGAACCTAATCTCTTGAGTCATGAAGGCTGATCGATCGGATGCCAATCGGCTGCCTGAGGAACTCCTCAGGGAACTGGCCAGGGAAGAGCCCGAAGATCGTCAGGAGCTGGAACAGGTATGGCAGCTTCTGGGGACCGTCCGGCCCTCCTATGATGTAAACCCCCCGGACGCGGTTGCCGGCTGGAACCGCGTCTCCGCCTCGCTTTTTTCGGAGGACGAGTCCACCCCGGCACGTCCGGATCGCCGGCCGGCGCGACCGCCTGCCGAGCGCGCGCGGCTCAGGCGCCCTGTCTGGGCGGCCGTCGCGGCGACGGTGTGCCTGCTCGTGGGGATCTGCCTGTTTTCGCCGGTGCGCTACGCGGCCAGCGCCGGCGAGACGCTCGCCGTGTCGCTGCCCGACGGCTCCAAGGCTGAGCTGAACGGGGGGAGCGTGTTGACGTTCGATCGCGGCCTGGGGCGCGGCCTCTTCTCGCGCGATGAGACCCGCCGGGTGCATCTCGAGGGCGAGGCGTTTTTTACCGTCGTTTCGGACGGCCGGGCCTTTGAGGTCGAAACCTTCAATGCGCGGGTTCAGGTGCTCGGTACCGAATTCAACGTAAAGAGCTGGCCGGGAAGCCCCGCCCACGACACCCGTGTGGCGGTCCGGTCGGGGCATGTCCGGGTGGCCCCGGGTGACGTCGATCTGCTGGCCAACCAGTCGGTCCGGATCGTCTCCGGCGAGCGGGATGAAGCGATCCGGATGGACGACGATCTCGATATCGTGCTCAACTGGCGCCAGCACGGTTTCTCCGTCCTGGGCGAGCCGCTGGCGGCGGCGTTCATGCAGCTGGAACGCCAGTACGGCGTGGAGATCGATCTCCGTACGCCCATCGACCCGCAACTCCAGATCGTATATTACCGGTCGGAACCCCATGTCGAGACGCTCCTTGGAGACCTCTGCGCGGCGCATGGACTCAAGTTCAGGAAAACGGTACGCGGATACGAAGTGTACCGATGAGGTTGTATTACCCGGATTGAGGATGGACATCGAGACGAGAGGCCTGCACGCTGTGTCGGCGGCGTGGATGGCGGCGATGCTTCTGGTTGCCGCATCGATCTTGCCGGCGCGGGATGCCGTTGCGCAGCCCGCGCCGGCGGCGATGCACATCAGGGCGCTGGAAGACGGCCGATACGAGGTCATGGCGCGCGGCGCCTCGCTCGAACATGCCCTGCAGGAACTGGTCACGGTAACTCAGCTCAGCCTCCTCTACGACCCCGCCCTGGTGCGCGATATCGAAACCTATTGCGTCAAGGACGCTACCGACGCCGAGGGGGTTTTGCGATGCCTGATCGAGCCCACCCGGCTCGATTTTTATCGCCTCTCTTCCGGGACGTACGTCCTGCGCGAAGCGGTGCTCGAGCGGCCCCGCTACGGTCAACTCGCCGGCATCGTGATCGATAGCGAGACGGGTGAACCGCTGCCGTATGCGAGCGTCGTGCTCGCCGACGCGGCCACCGGCACCGCGACGAACGAATCCGGCATGTTCAGCTTTGCCGCGCTGCTTCCTGGCCGGCATGCCATTTCGGCCACGTATGTCGGCTATCAGCCGGTGCTGGACAGCATCTTCGTGCCGGCCGGCGGCGAGGCCCGGTCGTTCATCTACATGAAACCGAAAACGATCGTTTCGGACCCGATCGTCGTGAACGGCCTGCAGCAGCGTCTTCCGTCGCGCACCATCGGCATGGGCGAGGCGAACCCGGCCTCGCTCGAGGCCATCGGCGGCCTGTCGTCGGACGTGACGCGGGCCATCAATCAGATTCTCGGCGTGGCGCTCCGTTCGCCGCTGGCCGATCTGCACATCCAGGGGGGCGAGGCGAGCGAGCACCAGATGCAGCTCGATGGCGTTCCCGTATTCAGCCCCGTGGCGCTGGGGCGCTTTCTGGGCGCCTTCAGCCCGCTTTCCATCGGGCGTCTCAGCGTCCAGAAAGCCGGTTTCGGCGCGCGGTACGGAAGCCAGCTCTCGGGCGTCATCCAGGCGGAGCATCGGCTGGATGGCTCCGCCGATGCGTTTCTGACCGCCTCGGTGGATCCGCTCAGCCTGAACGTGCGGGGCGATGGCGCGCTTCGCTTTTCTTCGCGGGTGAAGGGCCCCTTCATGGTCGCCGTGCGCGAGTCGCTGTGGGACGTCTACAGCGCTCCGACGCTGAACCAGATCATGGACGAATGGAATGCCGTCGACCCCGGGCTGACGCAGCAGTTCCTGAAGCAGCCGTACGGCTCGTCCACCTATGCGCCCAGGACGCAGGCGCCCTCGATTTCCTTTTCCGACCTCCATCTGGCGACCCGGCTCGAAACGGGTCCTTTCAGCCGGCTCTATGTCTCAGGCTACCGGGGAGCGAACGCGCTGTCGACCGATCTGGTGGCGGATGTCCGTTCGACGATCGATGCCGCCACATCGCCCCACCTGTTGCTCACGCGCGACCGCTACGACTGGAGCAACAGCAACGGCCAGCTCCGCTATGAGTGGATCGCCAACGCGCGGCTTCTGGCCGGCGTGCGCGTGCGCGGGAGCAGGCACACGATGTCGCACGACTACGGTCTGGTCGATGAGCAGCTGATCGGCGCCTCGGGCATCGAAGCGCTGCAGGACAGTCTGACGGAAGGTGGATTATCCCGCGACCGCAACGAGATCTCGGAAGCCGGGTTCGGCGGTACGCTCGAATACAGCCTCTCCTCCACCGACCATATCGAAGGCGGGCTCGAAGCTATTTATCGCTCCAACGCCATCCGCCTCAATACGCCGTTTTTCCAGCAGACCAACGCGCTGGCCGAAAGCTGGCTCATCGCGGGGTACCTCGAACATCGCCGGTCGATCGGGATGCATATGCAGGCCGATTTCGGACTGCGCGGCTCGTACCTGCCGGATCAGTCGACGGCCTTCTTCGAACCCCGTGTCGCGCTGCGCTACGACGTCGCTGCCGCTGGCGGCGCCGTATATGCCGCCCGCCTGGCCGCCGGCGTGTACCGTCAGTTTGTCGGCGAGTTCGATCTGAGCAGCGTCGGGCCCACGGCGCTCGCGCCCTCGGTCCGCTTCTGGTATCCGGTGGATGAGACGCTTCCGCTTCCGCGGGCCTATCATCTGGCCGGCGAGTTCCTGTGGGCGCCGGTCGATGCCCTGCGGATGCGTCTGGAACTCTACCACAAGTGGCAGCCTGTATTGCTCGCCATCAACTATCCGACGTTGCTCGGGCTGGGGCCGCCCATCCCCGAAAACGCCCGACACGCCCACTTCATCGAGCCGGTCAGCGGCAGGGCGTACGGGGCCGGGATGCACCTCGAATGGGAGGGGACTCGCTTCCTGCACGAACTGTCCTATAGTTACAGCGCATCCTATCGCACCTACCCCTCACGATTTGGCGGCGAGGAGGTGACGTCCCCGTGGAATGAGCCGCATCGCCTCACCCTGGCGAGCGATCGCTTCATCGGTTCCGATCTCAGCGTGCGCGCCCGCTGGCAGGGCGTCTGGGGGCGGCAGTGGGGCTTCCGGCGCGCGTATTACGACTGGCTGAATGCCCATGCCGGCTCCCGGGCGTTTCCGCCGTACGACCTCTCCCAACCCGATGCGCCCGACCACCGCCTGCCGGCGCATCTTCAGCTCGATCTGGGCATGACGTACGCCCGTTCCGTTGGCACCGCGCGGGTTCAAGTCAGCGTGGACGTGATCAATGTGCTGAACCGCGACAACGTGGTCGACTGGAGCCTCACCCGGGTGAGCGAGACGCGGTACGAGCGCGTGCCCCGGCTGATGCCTTCCGTCACGCCGGTGTTCTCCCTGAAAGTAAGCCTCTGACCGCGCACGGCCGGGATCGGGGTGAAAAAGAAAACCCGCCGTCCACATTGGACGACGGGTTTTTTGGAGGCATCTCGGTGGCGTCGATCAGTTGAGCGACTTCAGTTCCTCGATGTAGTGCTCGGCGAGGGGTTTGTAGCTGCCGAACGCGGCGTTCTCGAAGGCGGCGCGGGCTTCCGAGTTGGAGCCGGCGAACATCAGCGACTCACCCTGTACGAAGTAGATCTTGGCCTTGTCGCTCTTGCTGCCCTTGTGCAGTTCGAGCGCCTTGTTGGCGGCTTCGATCGATTTCGCATAGTCGCCCATCGTCTTGAGGGCCTCGGCGCGGTAGTAGAACGCGTCGGCGTCGGCTTCCACGTAGAGTTCCATCTCGTCGAGCGCATCCAGGGCTTTCTGCGCGTCGTTGCGGGACGGCGTGCCGCTGCCGCCGCTCAGGCTGGAAGATGCTACGTAGATGTAGTGCCCGCGAATCGTGTTTTCCGCCGCGGAGGCCGACTTGCGGTCGTCCATGCCCATAACCGCCTGCAGCAGGGGCAGCGCTTCTTCCATCCGACCCATTTTCTCGAGCGCCTTGGCCTTGCCGTAGTGGTTCGGCACGTAGCTGTTGTCGTGCTCGATACCCTTCTGATGGTGTGCGAGGGACTCTTCGTATTTCTCCTGTTTGAAGGACTGAACGCCGCGCGAGTTATCGAGCTGGGCGAGCACCTTGCTGGATTTGGAAACGACTTCTGCGTCGCCGGCGGCCTGCGCCAGCGGAATCGTCGATTCGAAAGCCGCATAAGCCTTGTCGTATTGCTTGGCCTTTGCCGCTTCCAGGGCTTCGTTGTATTTCATCTTGTACTCCTGACCTTCCTTCACGCGCGTTTCGGTATCCTGACCGAAAGCAGGGGAAAACGCGAAGAAAGCAATCAAGATGGCGCTTGCAACGAATCGTGTGGTGTGCAACAGGGCACTGTACGTCGAACTCATAGCCATGGAAACTAGGGTTAGGTGAACGGTGACGTCGATATTGTCAGGTTAGCGTTCGGTGACACTGTTTGCATGGTGTCCTGCAAGGACCGGCCCAAACGCCGGATCGCATGGTCAGGAAACACAGCAAGGTCTGTGTTTTGGGCCCTGCAAGGGAGATTTCAAGGCTTTCGCTCCCAAACCGGGCCGATCGATGGCGACTGCGCGATGCCGTTTGCGATGACGCATTGTATACTTTTGCATACAACGCCCTATCGATAACTGACACGCGAGGTCCGCATGCAGGGTGGTATGCAGAGGCGATCGGGCGAGCCGGCGCGGGGTGCGAATACGCAAGGTACGCAAGCTACAGCTTTACATCAAGATTCGTCCCGAGCCGGGAGAAAAGGACCTCGACGAGGCCCCCAGTACGCCCCCCCAGTACGCACGAAGACCGCCCCGAATGACTCCGGGGCGGTCTTCTATAGACAGTCAGGCCAGCAATAGGTTGCCCTGGATTACTGATTGCCCTGCGTCTCCAGTTCCTGGCGGTATTCCTCGGAGGCGTAGATGGCCACTTCGACGCGGCGGTTCTGGGCGCGGCCCATGTCCGTGTCGTTCGAGGCGACCGGCTGCGTTTCGCCGTGGCCGATGACGCTCATGCGGTCCGACGTGATGCCGGCCTGCAGGAGGTACGAGGCGGCCGAGTTGGCGCGCGTTTCGGAGAGCTTCTGGTTGAACTCTTCGGAGCCGACGCTGTCGGTGTGGCCGGCGATGAGGATCTCCGTGTTCGGATACTCCTTCAGGCTCTGGGCCAGGTTGTCGAGGTTCGTCTTGGCCTGGGCCGAGAGATCCGCCTTGCCGAATTCGAACAGGATGGCGGAATCGAAGGTGATCTGGATGCCTTCTCCCACGCGTTCGACCTTGGCGCCCTCGAGTTCTTCCTCGAGCTCCTCGGCCTGTTTGTCCATCTGACGCCCGATGATGGCGCCGGCCGTGCCGCCAACCGCAGCGCCCACGATGGCTCCGGTCGCGGTTTTGCCCGTGGCCTTGCCGATGATCGCACCGACCGCGGCGCCGGCGCCGGCGCCGATGGCCGCACCCTTACCGGTCTTGTTCATGTTCGCGCACCCCATCAGGGTGAGCGACGCGGCGATGACGACAAAAAAAGCTTTATACATGGCGTGGTTGGTTTTCATAGTGATCATTCCGTGCAAGTGTATGGATTTCGGCCGCGAATAGGGCCGTACCCGTATGCGGCGTGGCATCTTTCAAGGATGGTGCCAATCTGCCGCACGCGACGGTAGCGTACGAAATGCCGCCCCGGGCGCTCAGAAACACGCGCAGTGAACACGCAAGGTAACGAACGGCCAGGGATCCGGGCCAACAGGGGGATAGACAATTTTTGGGAAATCCTTAAATAAGCGCTGTGGCGGGGCATGGTGAAACGATCGGGGATGCAGGATGCAGGATTTTACTCGAGAAACCTCTTTTTAAACCGTCATCCCCCATCCCGCATCCTGCATCCCGCATCCTGCATCCCGCATCCTGCATCCCGCATCCTGCATCCCGCATCCTGCATCCTGCATCCCGAACCCCCCCATCCCCCATCGATCTAACTAACCATCTGTTAAAAAAATCAAACCGGAAGCCCATTACACCGAGCCGCGTATAAGCGACATTTCTATCCGGCAAATCCCCTCAAATTCGCTTCTACTCTATGAAATTGATTATTCCGATGGCCGGGCGGGGCACCCGCGTGCGGCCGCATTCACTGGTCACGCCCAAGCCGCTGCTCGCCGTCTGCGGCAAGAGCATGGTCGAACGTATCATCGACACCTTCTCCCGGGTTCTGCCCCAGCATATCGACGCCGCCGTGTTTATCCTGGGCCCCGACTTTGGCGAAAATGTGCGCGAACAATTGCGTGCGATCTGCAAGGAGCGCGGGATGGAAGCCCGCTTCGCTGTCCAGGAAAAAGCACAGGGGACGGCGCATGCTGTCTACTGCGCCGGCGATAACCTGAGCGGCGAGGGGATTGTCGTATTTGCGGACACATTATTCGACATGAAGCCCGGCATCAACCTTTCCGACGCGGATGTCGTCGCCTGGGTCAAGCATGTCGACGACCCCAGCCGGTTTGGCGTGGCCGTCCGCGATGGCGACCGCATCAAGGCGTTCGTCGAAAAGCCGGACGACCTGATATCCAACGAGGCGCTCATCGGCATCTATTATGTCGCGCGCCTCGAAATGCTGCGCGATGCGGTCGATTCGATGGTACGCAACGACGAGCGGGGCCCCACGGGCGAATTTTACCTCACCGACGCGTTCGACAAGCTCCTCAAGCAGGGGGCCGTCTTCAAAACCGCCACGGTGTCCGAATGGCTCGACTGCGGCACCATCGACGCCTTGATGGAAACGACGAAGACCATCCTCTCGAAGGAATCCGACGCGCTCCATCTCGGATCCATCAACAACAGCATCATCCACGATCCGGTATTCGTCGGACCCGGCGCACGCGTCGTGAATTCGGTGATCGGGCCGTACGTCTCCATCGAGGAAGGCTCCGAAGTGTCGGGCGCCGTGATCCGGGACAGCATCATCTTCGCGCACGCGCGGGTGGAGAATGCGGTCCTGGCGAACTCGCTGGTGGGGCAGAACGCCCGCGTCATCGATCGGCCGAAACGGATCAACGTGGGCGATCACGCGATCATCGAATAACATCCCATGGTTCTTTACCCCGCCAGTCTGGAGTCGGCGCTCGGTTTCGACGTCCTCCGCGACCGACTCATCGAACACGCGATGAGTTCGGCCGGCGCCGACCGCCTCGCCGCCATGCGCCCGCTGCGCGGGGAGGAGGCCACGCGGAACGCGCTCGCGCGGGTCGCCGAATACCTGGACGCGCTCCGGTACGACGACCGCATTCCGTTCGACGCCGTGCCCGACGTGCGGGAAGGGCTCCAGCAGATCGGCCCCGCCGGCGCCTACCTCGAACCCGAAACGCTGCTCGACGTCTGGCGCGTCCTCTCGGTCATGCGGCTCGTGCGGCAGTACTTCATCCAGCGGAAGGACAAATACCCCATGCTGGCGCGCGAAGCCGAGGCCCTCTGCGCCCTGCCCCAGGTGGAGCAGCGGCTGCGCGAGATCGTCGACGACGAGGGGCGGATCCGCGAGCACGCGTCGCCGGAGCTGCGCCGCATCCGCGACCGCCTCGCCCGCCGGCAGGCGCAGCTGCGCGAGGCGATGCAGCAGGCACTCCGCAAGGCGATCGGGCAGGGGTATTCGACCGAAGAGCAGCCGACGATCCGGGGCGGGCGCATGGTGATCCCGGTCCGCGTCGAAGCCAAACGCAAGATCGACGGGTTCGTGCACGACGTCTCGGCCACGGGGCAGACGGTGTACATCGAGCCGGCGGACTGCCTCGACCTGAACAACGACGTGCGGTCGCTCGAAGCGGAGGAGCGGCGCGAGATCATCCGGATCCTGCAGGAAGCGACCGACCTGCTTCGGGAACACCAGGCGCCCCTGCGCGCCGGCCTCGGCGAACTCGCCGCGTTCGACACGATCCAGGCGCGCGCGCGGCTCGCCCGGGCGATGGATGCCTCCGTCCCTGAACTGAACACGGCCGGCGTGGTCGACATCCGAGGCGGGCGCAACCCGGTCCTGGCGCTGCGTTTTGCCCAGCCCGGACCGCAGGAGGCGGCGCGCGAGGTCATCCCACTGAATCTGCAACTCGGCGAGGCGTTCAACACGCTGCTTATCACCGGGCCCAACGCCGGCGGGAAAACCGTCGCGCTCAAGACCGTCGGCCTCTTTGCGCTGATGATCGCCTACGGGATGCCGCTGCCGGCGCACCCCTCGACGCGGTTCGCCCTCTTCTCAAACCTGTTCGTGGACATCGGCGACGGCCAGTCGATCGAGGACGACCTGTCCACCTTCAGCTCGCACATCGCCAACCTGCACCACATGCTGCAGCACGCCGGCGCTTCGACACTGATCCTGATCGATGAGGCGGGGACGGGGACGGATCCGGCGGAGGGCGGGGCGCTGGCGCAGGCGGTCCTGGAAACGCTCACCCGGAAGCAGGCGCGCACCATCGCCACCACCCATCACGGCTCGCTGAAGGCCTTCGCGCATGAAACGCCCGGCGTCGAAAACGGGTCGATGCAGTTCGATCAGGAAACGCTGGAGCCGACGTACGTTTTCCAGGCCGGCATCCCCGGATCGTCGTACGCGTTTTCGATCGCGGAGCGGCGCGGGCTCGATGTGGACGTGCTCGAGCGGGCGCGCGACCTCGTCGGTCGCGAAAAAACGAACCTGGAAGACCTGATCAACACGCTCGAACGCCGGACCGTGTCGCTCGAGCACCAGCTACGCGATGCCGAGGCGGCCGCCGGGCTGGCGCGCGCCGAGGAGGCGAAATACCGGCAGCTCCACCAGCGCCTGCAGGACCAGAAAGAGGTCATCAAGGAGCAGGCCCTCGAGGCGGCGGAGCAGGTGATCCAGAAGGCGAATGCCCAGGTGGAACGGACGATCCGCGAGATCAAGGAGAGCCAGGCCGCGCGCGACGTCACCCGTCAGGTGCGCGCCGAGCTCGATGCGCTCAAGGAGACTGTCCAGGTGCAGAAGCAGCAGGTGAAGAAGCGCCGGCCGCCGCGCCCGAAGCCGTCTCCCGCGCAGGAAGCCGCCGGCCCGCTGACCGTGGGCGATCAGGTCGTGCTCGACGGCGGAAACACCACGGCCGATCTGCTGGAGATCGACGGCAAGCAGGCCGTCATCATGGCCGGATCGATGCACCTCCGGGTGGATTTGAAGCGGCTGACCAAGGTGGCCGGCCCCCGCCGGCAGCAGGTCACCGTCCGCCACGTCGCTGCGGATCCCATGCAGATGAGCGCCGTTCGCGCTCGCCAACGCATCGACCTGCGCGGGCGTCGCGTCGACGAAGCCCTCGCCGAGACGTCCCGCTTTATCGACGAAGCCATCGCCGCCAACCTGAACCGCGTCGAGATCCTGCACGGAAAAGGCACCGGCGCCCTGCGCGCCGCGATCCACGAATACCTCAACCAGACGCCCGAAGTCACCCGCTACGAAGACGCCTCCTGGGACGACGGCGGCCCGGGGGTGACGCAGGTGCATTTTGCCTGATCGCTGGCGCGATCAGGCGTTCAAGGCATACGGTTCGAGGTTCAAGGTTCGATGTTCGAGGTTCAAGGCATAAGGTTCAAGGGAGATCGGTCTCCATTTACACCTTGAACCTTGAACCTCGAACCCTAAACCCCTCAAATCCGAATATTCGCCACCGACACGGCCAGCATGTAGCGGGCGCCGCCGCCGACGAGGTCGGAGCGGGGGGTGGCGGCGAGGCCGATGTTGATGTCGTAGACGGGCGTCAGGATGCCGAAGCCGAAGCCGAGGGTCATCGCGCCGCCGCCGCCGACACGGACGCCGGTGCGCAGGGGCAGCGAATACCGCCGGCCGGGGCTGAAGGACACGCCGGCATGCAGGCTCGGCACGCGCGACATGTTGCCGGCCTCGGTGTTCAGCGCCATGGAGCTGCCGCCGTTCAGGATGAGCCGGCCGCCCATCCGGTGCCAGGACACGCCGGCGTGCATGGCCGTCGGGAGCGACGTGGTGAACGCGCCCGGCCAGCGCTCGTAGGTGTCGTAGGCGCCTTCGACCAGTTCCGTGAGCACGTCTTCGGCGTAGGCGCCGAGGTCGCCGTCGAATTCGTCGTTCAGCCGGTCCAGATCCACGTCGAGGCCGCCGAACTGGAACTCATGCGTCCCCGAGACCACGGCGTCGGCGTTCTGCGTCCACCGGACGAACCCGAGGTCGGTGAAGCTGAAGGCGAAATAGAGGTCGTTGTTGAATTCGTTGGTGATGCCCAGATCGAACCCGAAGCCCTTGCCGGCGATGAACGAGGTGGGGTCCCCGAAATCGGGCGCCGCGGCGTCGGACAGGAAGCCGGAGTCTTCGAACAGCGTGAACGCGTCGGCGGCGTCGCTCGCCAGGGGGCCGGCGATTCGCGTGACATAGCTGAGCTGATGCGAGATGGCGTCGTCATCGAGGTTCAGTTTGGAGCCGAGCCAGCCGCGGGCGTAGTGGTGGCCGAGGACCAGCTTCGGCGCGATGCCGAAGTGGAACCGGTAGCGCGGCAGCAGCCGGCTGTAGGCCACCGAGATCTCCGTGATCGCCATCGACTGGGCGTCGACGTTGACGGGCAGCTGGGCCGTCTGGTCCGTTCCTTCGAGGAGCAGCTCGAACAGGCCGCGGCTGACGCCGACCTGGTTGAACGTGCGGGACCGGACCGCCATGCCGGCCGCCCAGTTGTGCCGCGTGCGGAACATGAAGGCCAGCGGCACGACATCGGTGGCGACGCCTACCTGCCGCATGTGGGCCTTGCGGTTGGAGCCGAACCAGTCGTCGAGCATCACATCCACATCCGCCGGCGCGATCAGGTTGCCGCCCGTGAAGTTGTTGGTGTAATGATTGAACTGCAACAGGCTCCCGCCGCCGTACGCCTGGAGCGCGCCGAGGGTGACCACCACCCGGCTGCCGCGGTCGTCGAGCAGCAGGTTGCCCGGGTTGAGGAACAGGGCGTCCGTATCGCGGACGTAGGCGGCGCCGCCGCCTCCCGTGCTGAGCGTCGCGGCGCCCCGAAGGTCGAGCTGGGCCTGGGCGGGCTTCGTCGTAAACGAAACCGCCAGGACAGCGACCAGAAAGATGCTGGAGAAAATACGCTTCATAGTCGTGGACAGGGGAAGATGGAACGATGGACCGTGGACCGACGGGCGGTCCGTCAGTCGAAGCTCACGGGAACGTTGAGGTCGAACCGGCCCTGGACGCTGAACTTCAGCGTGTCGCTGGCGCGGAGCGTGGCCGGCTGGCCTTCGTTGGTGCGGAGCGTGAGCCGCAGCCGGGCTTTCCGGCCCGCACTCATCGTGCGGAGCTGCTCCTCGGTGATCGTGAATTCGAGCGTGCCCGCCGTGGCATCCGTGGCAAAGCCCGTGTTGTCGGACTTCGCGGCCACGAGCGACCAGGCCTCGGCGTCGAGTTCCGGCAGGGTCGTCAGCGAGAGATCCGATCCGTCGAGGACTTCGAGGGAGGCCTCGATGCCGAGCGGGATGCCGTTTTCGTACGTGATGATGAGCGACGCGCCATTGATCTGGACGTCGTTGTCCGGATCCGTCAGCTCGTCGAGGTCCGACAGGTCGATCTCGAACACGTCGGCGTAGGTGGCGTCGCCGGCGAGGCTGACCGGGATGCCGGCATTCAGGCCGGCGTTGAGCACGAACGGCTTCTGAAGCTGCACGCGCTGCCCGTTCATGCCCTTGACGATGCCCTTGCCCACGTACCGCATCTCTTTCGGCAGGCTGCTCAGGAAAGCGTCCAGGTTCGAGTTCTCGCTGTTGATGCGAACGGTCCGCGTGACGGTCTCCGACGCGTCGGGCGTGCCGGGGATCGGGAAGGCGATCAGGTTGGAGGCGGCGATGGGCGACCCGTTCACGAGGAACTGCGCGGCCATCGTGTCGGAGGCGGACACGGCGAGGTCGTTGCGGCCTTGCAGGTACACTTCCGTCCCGTCATCCTTGATGCCGACCATGGCGGCGTAGAAGATGATGTCGGCGCCGATGTTCGTGTCGATCGAGAACGTCAGCTCCGTCCCGTTCAGCTGGAGGCCTTCGATGGCGAGGTCGCGCACCGAATCCAGGCTGCCCAGGTCCATCACGTTGGCCTCGGCGTTGTTGTACAGGTCGAGCTTGTCGTCGCCGTCGACGTCATCGCTCATCGCGACCGAGATGGGATCCATCAGGGCGTTCACGGTAGCGATTTCGAGGCCTTCCGGAGCGATGGAGGCGCGGATGCGGTCGGCGATGTTCAGGGCGCTCGGCAAACCGCTGTCGCTGACGCCGTAGACATGGTAGACCGTCTGGTTGTCCGACGGGTAGATGCGGACGCCGGTCAGGTCGACGTCGATGTTGGTCCGCGTCGTACCGCGCTTGAGGCCGGTGTAGCGGCGCCCGTTGGGGTTTTCGCTCGGGCCCTCGAAGGTGATGACGAGCGAATCCGCCGGCGTGTACGGCGCCACCCGGAAACCGGGGAGGCTGAACGCGAGCCGGGCAAAGTCCAGATCCATTTCGTTCGCCAGTTCGGCGATCATCAGGGTGCCGGACTGGAGTTCGACGTAGTCCTCTCCGGTGTCGAACGAGACGTCATCCACGTCGATGTCGATGATGCCGTTGCTGGTAAACACCTCGGAATCCGGCGTGAAGTACAGCTGATCCACCGCGACCACCCCCGTCACCGTGGTAAAGAGCCCGTCGGTGTCGCTGAGGATGGCGCTGGAACCGATGCCCGGGCTGCTCGCCTTGACGACGACGTCGATGAGGTTGGCGATCGAAGCGCCGGCGAGGGGGAAGGTGAGCGTCAGGGTGCCGTCGGCGGGGATGTTGACATCCGTGCCGGGCGGCAGGTCGCTCAGCTGGAGCATGGTGCTCGGCGCCGCCAGGTTGCCGACGGGGCCGAGGTTGCGCACCGTGAGGTCGGTGAGCGTCACCGCGATCGGCAGGCTGTTTTCCAGGGTGATGACGAGATCGCCGCCGGCCGCGAGGATGCCCGAGAAGTCGGCATCGTCACTGTTCAGGGAGATCGCGTCGCCGGACGCGTCGATGTTGGCCTGGGCCGAGATGCCGGAAACGTGCGTGTCGGCGTATTCGAGCGGGGCGACGACCGTGGCGATCTGCACGCCGGTCGGGTTGGCGTCGATGGCGCCGCTGCCCTGGTTGGTGCCAATCACGAGGCGATAGACGGTGTCGGACGTGAGCAGGGCGGAGGCCACGCTCATCGTCGCCGTGCGCGATGCGCCGGCGGCGATCGTTCCCGGGAAAGCCACGCGGGCGATCTCCAGGGTGGAACCGCCGTCGGGACGTTCCAGGACGAGAACGGGCGCGCCGCCGCTGCCGTCGGTCAGCGTGGCCGTAGCCAGCCCGTTGGTCAGCGTGAAGGTGAACTGGTTTACACCGCTCGTGTTGGAGGAAAGCGCCACGGCCTCCACCGTCACGTCGGAGAGCGAGATCAGCTCGACGCTCGGCGGCACGAGGACGGAGCCGATCGGATAGGACGACACGCCCGAGTTCACCGGCGCGGACCCGAGGTCGATTTCCGGCGTCACGAACAGGCCGATCGGCGAGCCGAAGGGCGCCGTGTCAAATGTCTGGCTTTCCAGCGATCCGATGCCTACATCCACGCTGATCGGGTCGAGCTCGATCGCGCCGACGAGATCGTTGAGATCGCCGATCTCGAAGTCGTCGAGTTCCTGCTCGATCAGCAGGACGTTGTTGGACGGATTCACGGAGAACAGCGTATCGAATTCCGCCGCCGTCGTGTCGATGAGCGGACTGTGGCCGTCTTCGTCCGGTCCGAGCAGGACGAACGTCTTCTCGAGGAGCAGCGGGGCCCGTACGCTGGTGGACACTTCAAAGTCGGGGCCTTCCGTGGGGATATCGCACTGGCAGAAGAGCAGCGCGGTCAATAAAAACCACGTCGCAGTACCAGCTGCGCGTGTTCTGGAAGATGATACCATGCCTGCTAGCTATTTAGTGCGCCGGCGATCCGTTACCGGGCGCAGCGGGTGAAAAGCGCGTGGGGTGGGGCTTTCACCGGGGATATCGGAGCAAAGCAGGCCGGCTAAAATGGAAAAAGCGTCGAGACGGCGAATCGTCCAGGAAAACTTACAGTGGGGGCCGGCGGTTGAAGCGTCGATAGGTCAATCGGTCCGCACGAATCGACCGTACGCGGCGCATTCACCCTGAAACGCGGGTTTGGACCGGATCTGGGAGAAGAATTGGAAAACCAGCGCGATCTTTCGCCTACATTGTGCCCGGGCCAACGCGGCCCGAGCGGTACCTGCTGCCTGTGACGTATGCTCCACACTCCACGTTTTTTGCCCACACCCGATTGCCCGGTGCGCTCCGGGGTGTGCCCATGAACGGGTTGGCGCGAAGCATCTTGCTGATCGTAATCTGGGCGGCGGGGGCCTGGTCGTTCCCGGCGGCGGCGCAGTCTCCCAACGACGCGGTCATCCACGACGTGCAGGAAGCCATCCAGCGCGGCAATGCGGAAGCCCTGTCGCCCCACCTGGAGCCCCGCGTCGACGTGTCCATCTTCGGGGTGCAGACGTTGTACAGCCGGGCGCAGACGGAATACGTCATGCGCGCCTTTTTCCGCGACCACCCGCCCGAGCAGTTCGTCATTCAGCGGACGGTGGAGGAAAAAGGGACGTGGCTGGCCACGGGGCGTTACTGGAATCGGGGTGACGCCCATCCGTACCGGGTGACGCTGGTATTCCGTGAGCGCGCCGGCGCGGTGCAGGTGCGCAGCATCCGCATCGAACACCTCCGCTCCTGAGCGCGGTCGGCCAGGAAGAACACAAGCCCATGACCGCTACCGTCGAGACACCCGCCGCCGCCGACCGCCGCTCCCTGCGCTGGCTCGCGTGGCTGAGCGCCGGGCTCGGGCTGGCGCTGGCGCTGACGTTCGTGGCGCGCACCTGGAGCCTGGCCTCGATCGGGCGCGATCTCGAGGCGGCACAGTCCGCCGTCGTGGCCGATGCGTTCGGGGCGATCGAGGCGGACTGGATGGGGATGCAGCGCGACATGGTGGCCGAGGCGCGGCGACTGTCTTCCGACAACGAGGTCCGCGCCCAGCTTCTCGCGTATGACGAACGGGTGGACGACGCCGGCGTCGAGCGGCTCCTCCACTATTTCTCCGGCTACGGCCCCGCCGAGCAGGGCGCCGTCGAGCTGTATGCGGCCGACGGAGAACTGCTGGCCTGGAAGGGGCAGAGCATCCGGCTGGAGCGCCAGCCCGGGCGGGCGGCCCGGCTCGAATCGTTCGAGATGACGCTCGTCGACGACGCCGGCCTGCGGCGCGCCCTCGTGCTCTGGTGGCCCGTGTACGACGGGAGCCGCTCGATCGGCGCGCTGCGGCTGGTGCGCTTCATCGCCGCGAAGATGCCGGTGGAAAATCAGTTTCTGCGCAGCTTCAACCCGGCGGACACCTGGCGCCGCCTCACCCGGCTGCCGGTGGAGGTGCGCTACGACGACGTCCTGCCCGACGTGGTGCGCCAGCCCCACTGGCACATGCGGCTGCTCCAGAGCATCCGCGGCGACGAGATGGGGCGCGTCTATGTCGAAGCCCCCGGCGAGGCGGCGCTCCAGGAAACCACCCGCCAGCGGTATGCCGACCTGATGGCCATCTGGGTGGCCATGCTCATCGGCGTCGCGCTGGTCGGTCTCTGGTTCTGGGTGCGGCGCGGGTGGGGCTTCGAGCCGGCATCGACCGGTTCGCTTGCCGGCAGGCTCCTGCTTTTTCTGGCCGGTTTGTGGACGGCGCGCGTGGCGTGGCTGGCGCTGGAGGTCCCGGCCCGCTGGCAGCGGGGCAAGGCCCCGTTCGCCGCCCTGTTCGATCCCTCGCATTTCGCATCCGACTACGGCTTCGGGCTGATGCAGTCCATGGGCGATCTGTTCACGTCCGCGGTGTTTCTGGCGCTCACGGGCGCCGCGATATGGCATGTCGTCGGGCGGATGCCGCCCCGGGCGACCGAAAAGGACGGACCGGCCGGGCTGCCGGCCATGCTCGGCGCGCTGGCCGTCCTCATCGTCTTCCTGCTCGCCCTCGCGCACATCCAGGGCGAGGTCGTGCGCCATACGGTGCTCGACAGCACGCTGGATTATTTCGCGCGGACGGGGCTGCTGCCGGACCGCCTCGTGCTCTTTGTGTTCTGCGCGGTGATGCTGCTCGCCCTCGGGCTCGCCGTCATCGGCAGCGGCGTGGCATGGTGGGTCTTTGGCCGGGTGGCGCGGCCGGCGACGCCGCCGCGGCTGTTCTGGGGCGGCGTGCTGCTGCTCGCCGTGACCCTCACCGCCGGCGCCTACCGGCTCGTTGCCGCCTTCCGGGAGGTGCCTCCGTCGGCGACGCTGGGATTTCTGCTCGTGACGCTCGGGGCCGGATGGCTGGCGGCCCGGCGCGGAGGCGGCCGCGCGGCCACCCGCTACGCCCGTCGCCTGGCGGCCTTCATGCTCGTGCTCATCCTGCCCGTATACCTCATGCTCAACCGGAGCATGGAGACGCAGCTTCGGACGCGCATGGTCGAGGCCGTCGAAACGTTCGACGCGGAGCGGGACGCCAGCGTCGTCTTCGCCGTGGAGCAGATGCTGGACCGGACGCGGCAGGAGCCGGCCATCGTCGAGGAAATGACGCACGACGGCGCGCCGGGCCAGCGGAGCCGGCTCTATGAGTCGATCGCCGAACTCGTCGTCAGCTCCCCGCTGGCCAACCTCGGCACGTATGAGGTCAGCCTCACGGTATTCGACACCAGCGGTGTCGTACGGGGCCGGTATTTCGAGGGCGAGAGCCAGGAGAGCGCCGCGGCCACCGATCTGGTGGACCAGGACGACTTCAGCATCCTGACCCGCATCTACGCCGAACGCGACGACCCGGACAGCCTGATGGTCGAGTTGATGACCGGCCGGCGCATCGCGGCGCGCCTGCAGTACGAGGGGTTCGCCCCCATCCACGGCACGGCCGGCGGGGCCCTGCTCGGGTGGACGCTCGTGCGGATCGAACCCAAAACCCTGTTGCAGGACGACGCGGCGCTGTTTCCGCGCGTGCTGCTGCCGGCGAGCATCCTGGATGTACAGAGCATCTTCTCCATCGCCGAATTCAGGGACCAGGCGCTGTATCGCAATGCGGGTACCGTCTTCGGCCGCTTCCGGCTGGATGACGAGGTCGTCCGGGCGCTGCGGATCCATGCGAGCGTATGGCGCGAGGAAACGATGGCCGACCGCTCGTTCCTGACCTACTACACGCGGCGGTCCATCGACCAGGGCGGGCCGCTGATCGCCAGCCCGCAGAAAGTCATCGCCGTACGCGCCTCCGTACCGCATTTCTTCGACCACCTCTATTATCTGTTGCGGATGACGCTCGCCGCGCTGCTGGTGCTGGCGATGGTGTACGGCATCCTGCGCCTCGTCCGCGGCCGGCGGCGGCCTTTCGAGGCCGTACGGACGCGCTTCACGGACCGGGTGCTGAACGCGTTTCTGTCGGTCGGGATGGCGGCGGTGCTCGTCGTGAGCGTCCTGGGACTCCAGGTCATCAATCGGGAGAACGAAAATGCGATCCAGAGCTGGATCGAGCAGCAGCTGGATAGGGTGGAGGAGACCCTGGCCCAGCAGGCCGACGTCGGCGAGCTGCCGGCGGACGTGCTCGAGCGAACCAACGTGTCCGCGCTCGCGTCGCTGGTGGGGCTCGATTTGAACGTGTACCGGGGCCACGCGCTCTACACGTCCAGCCGGCAACAGCTGGTGCGTGAGCGGCTCATCGACAGCCGGCTGCCGCCGCTGGCGTATGAGCGGCTGTTTTACGAGGGCGACCGCAACGCCTTCACGCACGAGCGGGTGGGCACCTTCTCCTACATGGCCGGCTACCGGGCGCTGCCTGACCGCGACGGCCGCCCCGGCTTCGTGATCTCGGTCCCGACGCTGCCCGAGCAGGAGCGCATCGAGGAAGAGCGGGCCCGCACGGTGGCGTACCTCTTCGGGTCGCTGCTGCTGCTCATGCTGGTCGTGATGTTCACGGCCGGTCTCCTGGCGAACGCGCTGACGCGCCCGATCGGCCGGCTGCGCGAGGGCCTGGAGGCCGTGGCGAGAGGACGGTACGAGCAGCCGCTGCCCGTCGAGACGGACGATGAAATTGGCGAACTGGTGCAGACGTTCAACCAGATGCAGGAGCAGCTCGCCGAGAGCCGGCGCCGGCTGACCCAGCAGGAGCGTCAGCTCGCGTGGCGCGAGATGGCGAGGCAGGTGGCCCACGAGATCAAGAATCCGCTCACGCCGATGAAGCTGTCGGTGCAGCATCTCCGGCGCGCGTACAGCGACGCGCGCCCCGACGCCGGCGATGCCGGCAAGTTCGCGAGCCTGTTCGACCGCATCACCAACACCCTCATCGAACAGGTGGACGCCCTCGCCCGCATCGCCAACGAATTCTCAACCTTCGCCCGCATGCCCAAACAGATCCTCGAGACGCTGGATCTCAACGCGGTGATCCAGGAAGCCGTGGCGCTCATGCAGGAACAACAAGGCGTATCCATCGAACTCACCCTGCATCCGGCCCCGCTGGCGGTGATGGGCGACCGCGAGGAGCTCCGGCGCATCTATATCAATCTCATCAAGAATGCCATCGAAGCCTCGCAGGACGACCGCGAGAACCGGATCGAAGTCGTCACGAGCCGGCGCACCGAAGACGGGGCCGATGTGGCGTACAGTACCGTCCGCGATCACGGCACCGGCATCAGCCCCGAACTCCAGGCCAAGATCTTCGAGCCCAACTTTTCGTCCAAAACCAGCGGAACGGGGCTCGGACTCGCCATCGTCCGGAAAAGCGTCGAGGACATGCGCGGGACGATCGGGTTCGAGACGGAGGTCGGCGTCGGCTCCCTGTTCTGGATCGCGCTGCCGCTGGCCACGGCTCCATGAGATTCCCTTGAAGATTTAGATCAGGTTGGCCGGCTATAGGTGAATGAAGCGGGTCGATACAGTATCTTGACCGGCTGTCGAGTCGTTCTGAACGCAACCATCGACAAGCTGCCAGGTACACGCGATCATTCAATAACGTGAAGAGCCGGAACGTGAACACGGAAATCAACACGGGTAAACGCGGCTCATGAGAGCGATAGTCATCGGGGCAGGCGAAGTCGGGTTCGATGTGGCGAGACTTCTTGCCATGGAGCAGCACGACGTCACGGTAGTCGATTTCGACGCCGAGGCGCTCGAAGCGGTACGCGACCGGCTCGATGTGATGACCGTGCAAGGGGGCGGCACGTCGCCCGAGGTGCTCACCCAGTGCGGGGCCCAGCGGGCCGACATCCTGATCGCCGTCACCACGGTGGACGAAGTGAATATCATCGCCTGCATGATGGCGCGCCGGCTCGGGGTCGAAACTACGGTGGCCCGCGTCCGCAGCGACGTGCTGGCCGAATCGGGGTCGGTGATCCAGGCTTCCGACTTCGGGATCGACATCATCATCCATCCGGAAGAGAGCGCGGCGGCGGAAGTGATCCGCCTCATCCGGCGGTCGAGCGCCACCGACGTGCTGACGTTCGCCGAGGGCCGGCTGCACCTCGTGGGCATGCGGCTCGACGCCGGCTCGCCGGCGATCGGCAAATCGCTCCTCGATCTCGCCCACGACCTGCCCGAACTGCCGTTCCGCATCATGGGCATCGCCCGCGGCATCCGGACCCTCATCCCCCGGGGCAACGAACGTCTCCAGAAAAACGATCAGATCTTTGCGCTCGCGCAGCCCAAACACATGCCGCACGTGGCCCGCCTGCTGGGCAAGAGCGAGTCGCGCATCGACAAGACAATGATCCTGGGCGGCACGAAGATCGGCGCGCGCGTCGCCGCGCAGCTGAGCGGCGAAAAACACAAACGCGTCAAGCTCGTCGAGCCCGACCGGGAAAAAGCCGAACAGCTCGCCCGCCAGCTGCCCGACGTGATGGTGATCCACGGCGACGCGACTGACATCGATCTGCTGGCGATGGAAGGGCTCTCGGAGATGGACGCCTTCGTGGCCGTCACGGACGACGAGGAATCCAACCTCGTGTCCTGCCTCATGGCCAAGCACCTCGGCGTGTCGAAAACGGTGGCCCTGCTCTCGAAGAGCGCGTACGTTCCCATCAGCCAGGTGATCGGGCTCGACGCCGCCGTCAACAAGAAACTGGCGATATCGCGTGAGATCATGCGGTTTCTCCGCGGCAAACACGTGCTGAGCGTGGCGACGGTGCACGGCCTCGACCTGGAGATCCTCGAGGTCGAAGCGCACTACCGCTCGCCCATCACGCGCAAGCCGCTGGCCGACCTGTCGATCCCTGGAGATATGCTCATCGGCGCCATCATGCGGACCAGCGGCGAAGTGGAGGTGGCGATGGGGAAGACGCAGATTGAGCCGGGGGATCGCGCCATCATTTTTGTCCGGCCCCACTTCATCGGAGAAGCCGAGCGCTACTTCTCGAAGTAACCCGCACCATGCCACCAAACGCTGTGGATCGGTGCGGAAGGTATCTGACGAGCGGACGTCGAATATGAATGCATACCTCCATAAACCTGCGACCTGAAACCTGAAACACCATCAAACACATCCGACGTGATGGGTTTGACGGTACGTTGCCATGATTCTGAACGTAAAACCGGTCGTCGGTACCCTCGGAGCCCTGCTGTTTTTCCTCGGGGTCGCGCTGCTGCTGCCGCTCGGGGTGGATCTCATCTACCGCGAAGGCGACTGGCTGGCGTTCGGCATCACGGCCCTCGTGTCGATGGCCGGCGGGGGCGCGCTGTGGTACCGCTGGGGCGGTAAGGGGAGCGAACTTCGCGCACGGGATGGATTCGCCATCGTCGCCTTTTCCTGGTTCGTGCTCTCGCTCCTCGGCGCGCTGCCGTTTTACCTCAGCGGCACGCTGGATTCGTATACCGACGCGTTTTTCGAGACGATGAGCGGCTTCACGACGACGGGGGCGACGATCCTGGGCGGCGAGCACACGCCGGCGATCGAGGAACTCTCGCATGCCCTCCTGTTCTGGCGCAGCCTCTCGCACTGGATCGGCGGCATGGGGATCATCGTGCTCACGCTGGCCATCCTCCCGATCCTCGGCATCGGCGGGATGCAGATGTTCAAGGCCGAGGTGCCCGGGCCCACGGCGGACAAGCTCACCCCCCGCGTCCGGGAAACGGCCCAGCGGCTGTGGCTGATCTATGTGGGCATCACGGGCGTACAGGTGATCCTGCTCTGGCCGGCGATGGGCCTGTTCGACGCCATCAACCACGCCTTCGCCACGATGGCGACGGGAGGCTTCTCGACCAAAAACGGATCGGTCGGGCAGTATGCGTCCGGATACGTCGACTGGGTGATCACGATCTTCATGATCCTCGCCGGCTTCAACTTCGCGCTGCACTACCGCCTGCTGAAGGGCCGCTTCGAATCGGTCTTCAAGGATACCGAGCTGCGGGTCTATCTGCTCATCCTGCTGGGCGCCACCGTGCTCATGACCGTCTCACTGATGGGGGACGACGAATCGTTCTGGATGTCGCTCCGCCTCGCCGCGTTTCAGGCCGCATCCATCGTGACGACGACGGGCTTCGGGACGGCCGACTACGAGCTCTGGCCGGCGCTGGCGATGACGGTCATCTTCCTGCTGTTTTTCGCCGGCGGCATGGCCGGCTCGACGGGCGGCGGCATCAAGATCGTCCGCCACGTGCTCATGTTCAAAAACTCCTTCAAGGAGCTCAAACAACTGATCCATCCGCGCGCGGTGCTGACGGTCCGGATCAACGGCCAGCCGGTGGCGGACGATGTGATGCGCAACGTGCTGTCGTTCCTCGTGCTGTACTGCGGCCTGTCCGGCCTGGGTACGCTGGTCATGGCGATGACCGGCCTCGATGTGCTGAGCGCATTCACCGCCACGGTGTCGTGCATCGGCAACATCGGCCCGGCTTTTGGCGACTTCGGGCCGGCGGAGAACTACGCTTCGATCACGGCCTTCGGCAAATGGGTGCTCTCGTTCCTGATGATGGCCGGCCGCCTCGAGATCTTCACCGTGCTCATCCTGCTCTCGCCGGTCTTCTGGGAGAACTAGGCGAGCGCGCCAGCGCGCTCGCTGTTCCAGGTTTGAGGATCAATGTTCAAGGAACAGTCTTTACCTTAACCATTGATCCTCGAACCTTGAACATCCCCTCTGTGCATCGTCCATCCTCCGCCGACCGCGCGTTCGTCCGCGACTTCGAAGCCTGCGCCGTCGCGCCGGCTGATTTTGACCACGCCGCGCATATCCGGCTGGCGTACGTGTACCTGTGCGAGATGCCGGCGGATCGCGCCGTCGCTCGGGTTCGCGAGGTACTGCAAGCCTATCTGGCCCATCTCGGCATGGGGGAGGGCAAATACCATGAGACGCTGACCCGCGCATGGGTGCTCGCCGTCCGGCACTTCATGGCGCGATCGGTGCCGTGCGATTCGGCGGCGGCGTTTATCGAAGCATCCCCGCGCCTGCTCGACACCGGCATCCTGCTCACGCACTACACGGCCGAGCGCCTGTTCTCGCCCGATGCGCGGGCCGCTTTTGTCGATCCCGACCTCCAGCCCATTCCGATGTACGCATGATCATCTCCGACACCTTTTTCGCCCCGACCCGGGCAGACTGGCGAGCCTGGCTGGAGGCGAATCACGCGACGGCTGCCGAGATCTGGCTCGTCACCTACGTCAAACGCGCCGGCACCCCCAGCGTCTCCTACAACGACGCCGTCGAGGAGGCGCTGTGTTTCGGTTGGATCGACAGCATTCGGAAGGGGCTCGACGCGGATCGCCACGCGCAGCGGTTCAGCCCGCGCAAGAAGGGCAGCGGCTACTCACAGACGAACCGCGAGCGGATGGCTCGCCTGCTCGCAGCCGGCCGGCTGATGCCGGCGCTGGCCGCCGAGGCCGAGCGCCTCGCGCAGGAGCCGTTTGTCGCGCCGCCCGACATCCTGGAGGCGCTCCGGGCCGAGCCGGCGGCGTGGGCCTTTTTCCAGTCGACCTCGCCGGCGTACCAGCGCATCCGCATCGCCTACGTCGACCACGCCCGCCCGCGGCCGGGCGGCGAGTTCGAAAAACGGCTGGCGCATCTGGTGGCCATGTCGGCGAAGGGGAAGCAGTTCGGCAACAACATCGAATCGTATTACTGAACGATGCCGCACGGTTCCGTGAAGCGACCCGTGGAGGGGGATGCGGGATCGTTGAAAACGTAGCGCTCTGGTGCAAAGAATTAGCAGCGTGCTAACCCAGCGATGTAGTATCTTTCTCCCCCCGGGTCATTTCTCAAGTCAGTCCATCGAATGCATCGTATCGATTCGCCGCTTTCTTCCGGGCAATCCGGCAGGGACTACTATGCCGGCGTCTACCGAGGCGATCTCCAGCGTGAGGCCGAGTGGCTGCGGCGGACCGCTCCCCAGAAGGCTGCCGCCATCCAGGCGCTTTTGAGCACCGAACGGCTGCGCCCACAGACCGTCCTCGAAATCGGTGCGGGAACGGGCGCCGTGATCGCACGCCTACGCCGCGTCGGGGTGGGGATATCTCATTTCGCGGTCGATTTCTCGCAGGAGGCCATTGACGAACTGAGGAGGACCGAGGCCGGAATCCAGGCCACGGTTGCCGATATCATGGTCACTCCCGATCCCTTTGCGACGCCGGGAGGGTATGATCTCATGGTCGCGAGCCATGTCGTAGAACACCTCGAAGAACCCGAGACCTTTCTGGGTGGCTTGCGGGCGGTGCCGGCGCCGTACCTCATCGTTGAAGTGCCGCTGGAGAACCTGCCGCTGGGGCGGCTCAAGGCGCGTTTTTCCGATCGTTCGCGCCACCCCGCCGGGCACGTGCAGTTCTTTGATCGATCGACGTGCGACGCCCTGATTCGGCGTGCCGGCTGGCAGATCGTACGGTCCCATGCGTACGCGCCCTATCTGGACAGGGAGACCTTCCAGTTCGCCTACGGCTCATCGGGCATGACGACGCGTCTGATCAAGCGATGCACCGAAGATCTGGGGCCTCGTCTGTTCGGTGCGGCATGGACCAGGTTTTATCATGCGCATTACGCCGTATTGTGTACGCGCTGAACCTGTCTGAACCCTGCTCATCCTTCGCGCCTGACATCCCACCCCATACTCAGGGCCGATCTTGAACTTCAGCCCATAATCCTCGAACCGATAAAGTGTCCGCGAACGCTTCCGATGCTAGAGAGATACTGATCTCCTTGTATCACCCGATCGGGCCCGTCCATGCATCGCCTTTCGCTCGCGCTGGCGACACTCTTTTTGCTCGCCGGCTGCGCCTCGACCTCGCAGCCCTTCTCGTACGAGTCGGAAGACCTCCTCGTCGTCGAACACAACAAATACAACGACTACCTCCTGATGGTTTACCGCGACCCCATCGGGCAGACGCGCCACGTGGTACGCCGCGCCGGCGTGTGTGAAATGGTGATCACCTACCAGATCGACGGCACCATCCGGCTCAAGGCGCGTGGCAAGCGCGAGCGCAAGATCGACGCCCCGGAAGCAGGCCGGCTCACGCACCGGATCAACAGCCTGCTCAAGGCCCGGGAAGAGGGTGGGGATATCCTGACGTCGATCTGAACGTCACTCGCTGAGGTCCCGGAAGCCGAAGTAGTGGAGGACGTATTTCATCTTCTCGGACTTCTGCGCCCCGAAGCCCGGCAGGGCCTGGACGCGCTTGCGGATCACGTCGAACGGCGCGTCGTCGTTCCACAGGCCGGCGGCATTGCCGGCATATTGATCCGCAATAATCGCGGCGACGGCCTGGGTCATGTCCGCCATCTTGTTGGTAAACCGGTGCACCGCCGGCGGCTCGCCAAATAGCACCTTGAAGGCGTCCGGATCGTGAGCGGCGATCTGCTTCATGTCGAGATGCCCCAGCTTTTCGTGGAGCCGCTGCGGCCCCATGAAGGCATACTCGGCCCGCACCCGCTGGTCGTACAGCAGCCCGAGAAGCGCGGCGTTGGGCGATTGGCGGATGTAGTCGTCCGCGTCACGGTCGCCCGTGAGCGTCCCCTCTTCCTTGAACCGGTCCATCATGCGGACGAGTCCGCCTTCCATGTGGCTGTAGTCGATGTGTTTCATGGTGTGGGATGCAGGATTCGGGTTACTGGATGCTCGATTCTGGATGCTCGTGCCGGGATACGTGCTGTCAATGTGCGATTTTCATTATACGATGTGCAATTCGCACTCCTACAGCCATCCCGCGGCCTGCCGCGCGAAGTAGGTCAGGATGACGTCCGCGCCGGCGCGGCGGATGGCGGTGAGGGTCTCCATGACGGCGCTGCGCTCGTCGAGCCAGCCGCGGGCGACGGCCGCCTTGATCATCGCGTATTCGCCGCTGACGTGGTAGGCGGCCACGGGGACGTCGGACATTTCGCGGAGGCGGTAGATGACGTCGAGGTAGTTGACCGCCGGCTTCACCATCACCATGTCGGCGCCTTCGTCGAGGTCCAGCGCGGCTTCCCGCAGCGCCTCGCGGGCGTTGGCGGGGTCCATCTGGTAGGTTTTTTTGTCACCGGGGATCCCGTCGCGCGTGCGCGGGGCGGAGTCGAGCGCTTCCCGGAACGGGCCGTAAAAAGCCGACGCGTACTTGGCGGTGTAGGCGAGGATGGCGCGGTCCGTGTAGCCGGCGGCATCGAGCGCATCGCGCAGGGCGCCGACGCGTCCGTCCATCATGTCGGACGGCGCGATGATGTCGGCGCCGGCCTCCGCCTGCACCACGGCCATCCGGGCCAGGATCTCGACGGATGGATCGTTGTCGATCGCGCCCCCGTGCACTACCCCGTCGTGCCCATCCGACGAATACGGATCGAGCGCCACATCCGATATGACGAGCAAATCCGGCAAGGCCTCCTTGATTGCCCGGATGGCGCGGGGGAAGAGGCCGTACGGGTTGAGGCCCTCGCTCCCTTTCGGGTCCTTCAACGATTCGGCGATCGCCGGAAACAGCGCCACGCCCGGGATGCCGAGTTCGTGAATCACCCGCGCTTCCTCGACGAGGGTGTCGATCGAAAAACGGTACTGCCCCGGCATCGCATCGATCGGCTGGCGCACCTGCTCGCCTTCCACGACAAAAAGCGGCGCGATGAGGTTGTCGACCGCCAGCCGCGTCTCCCGGTTGAGCCGGTGCAGGTTCTCCGTACGGCGCATCCGCCGCGGACGATGGGGGAGATCCAGAGGGGGGAGTTTCATGATTTATCGATCGCTACTCGCCAATGACAGGCGGTTTCCGCCGCCACGTCGATCCTTCCGGCGAGTCCATTACGTCGATGCCCAGGGCATCCAGTTCGGCGCGGATGGCGTCGGCGCGGGCGAAGTCGCGGGTGCGGCGGGCGACGGTGCGCTCCTTGAGGAGGTTTTCGACCTGCTCGGCGAGGGGATCCACAGCCGGCTCGGTCGCTGCCGCGACGAGCGGCTCGTCGTGCCAGATGATGCCCAGCAAATCGTTGATGCGCTCGAGCCAGGCGCGTGCGCTCCGGGCCGACGCGCCGTTGAGCGTCTTCATCCCGTTGATCAGCTTCGCGCCTTCGAGGGCGGCGGCGAGGGCTTCCGGCGTGTTCAGGTCGTCGAGGAGCGCGTTCAGCGTACGTTCGAAGATCGCGTCCAGCCGGCTTCCCACGTGGTCTTCGCCCGGCTCGCCCGCGGCGATGCCGGCGTCGGCGATGGCGAGCGCGTCGCGGTAGCGGCCCACGATACGGACGCAGTCGTTGACGTTTTTGAACGTGAAGTTGAACGGCTTGCGGTACTGCCCGGAGATCAGCGCGAGCCGCAGGGCCAGCGGTTCGATGCCCTTGCCGCCTTCGGAGACGGGGCGAGTGAGGTCGCGCACGGTGAAGAAGTTGCCCTTGCTCTTGGACATCTTCTCGCCTTCCACCTGGAGGAAACGCGTGTGCGCCCACACCGTGGCGAACGGCTCGCCGGTGAGGCCTTCCGACTGTGCGATCTCGCATTCGTGGTGCGGGAAGATGAGGTCCTCGCCGCCGGCGTGGAGATCGAGGTGCGGCCCGAGGTACTGCATCGACATCACCGAGCACTCGATGTGCCAGCCCGGAAAGCCGCGGCCGAATGGACTGTACCACTGCATCAGGTGTTTGTCGTCCTTCTTCCACAGCGCGAAGTCGCGCGGGTCGCGCTTGCTGCTGTCCACCACCACGTCGCGTACCGCATTCTCGAGCTGTTCGGCCGTGTTATTCCCCGAGAGCTTGCCGTAGTCCGGAAAGCTGCTCACGCTGAAATAGACGCCGCTGTCGGTTTCGTACGCGTGCCCGCGGGCGATCAGGGTTTCGATCGCTTCGATCTGCTGGGTGACGTGTTCGGTAGCGCGGGGGCGAACGTCGGGATGCCGCAGGTTGAGGGTGTTCCAGTCGTCGAGCAGGGCGTCGGTGTAATACCGGGCCAGGTCCCAGATGTTGACGAACCGCTCGCCTTCCTTTGAGCGCAGCGCCTTCGCCATCTTGTCCTCGCCGCCGGCATCCGCGAAGTCGTCCTCCGTCAGGTGACCGACGTCCGTGATGTTGCTCACATACGTCGTCTTCCACCCGATGGCCTTCGCGACGCGGGTGATGAGGTCGGAGGTCAAAAACGTCCGGAAATTACCGATGTGGGCATAGGAATAGACGGTCGGACCGCAGCTATACATCCGCAGGTGATCGGGTTCGAGCGGGGTGATTTCATGGACTTCACCGGTCAGCGTATTGAACAACTGAAAGGGCGGATGCGACGGCATGGGCGGACTACCAAATACGACGGCAAATGAAGATGCGTTGCCGGTTTTCGCCGGCGTGCGGGCTTATACACACGCTTGATCCCAAAGTGCCGACGGGCACGGTTCGAACCAGGAGGCTCCAGGTTATGAGGTGCAAGGCTCAACGTATGCAGTTCAACGCACGGGATACCCAAATACCTTGAACCTTGACCCTCCGACGTTGAACCACAGCCCCTGTCACCCTTGCCTCACCGTCTCCCACACCAGGTGCGCCAGCTCCGGCACGATGAGCTTTTCCATTGCCAGCCGCACGGCGTTGGTCGATCCGGGCGTCGAGAAGACGAGCGTGCGCCCCATGACGCCGGCCGTGGCGCGCGACAGCATCGCGCCGGACCCGATCTGCTCGTAGGAAAGCATCCTGAAGAGTTCGCCAAAGCCGGGCAGGACCTTGTCCAGGCGCCCGGAGACGGCCTCGAACGTGGTGTCTCGCCGGCTGATGCCGGTTCCGCCGTTCAGCAGGATCACGTCCGCCTCCTTGCCCAGGGTGTCGAGCAGGGGGCCGATGCGGGCCGGCTCGTCCGGAACGATCCGGTAGTCGACCACCGTATGGCCGGCGTTGACGATGAGCGTCTTCATCAGCGCGCCGCTGGTATCAGTCTCCTCGGTTCGCGTGTCGCTGACGGTGATGACGGCGACACGGACCGGTGTGTCGCGCGCGAGTTGCTGGTGTTCGTCGTGGCTCATGAGGACAGGTCTGGTTTCGGTCCGGGCGTGATCCGGCAAAAAAAGAGGCCGGCGCAACCGGGCGCCGGCCTCTCAAGATAGCGCAACGAACCGAGTATCTCATCGGTCCCTCGTTCCTACCGATCAGGGGCCCGTGAAGGTCGCCGGATTGTGGAGCGACGCGTAGAGCACAAACGCGATCAGGGAGACCCCCAGGAGGAAAAGGGCCACCAGCAGAGGCATCACCCAGCCCGACGAGGGCGGCGGCGTGGGCGCGGCCTGCGGCGCCTGTCGTTTTTGACGCGCTCTGGCCGTGCGGGGCGTCGGGTTGACGAGATAGTGGAAGCGCTCCTCGTCGGGAACGGTTTGCGGGGTTTCGAAACGGGATATGGAGTAGGCCATGGTCGTAGCGTCGTTCGCGCGATGTCGACCGACGCGTTAGCGAGGAAGGGAAGGGATAGGACGCGTTATGACGCGCGTCGTGCCCGGCTAGAAGCCGGGATCGCCTCGCTAAATCCGAAGGATATGCAGCCTGAGATGCCGGTGACTCGGCGTCAACAGCCCCGTCCCGGCCTTGTTGTTTTCAGACGCCGGCCGTACATCCCGGGTGTCCCCGCCGCTGGCGCCCCAGATCGAGAGCGCGATGACGCGGGCGACCTCTCGATCCATGGAACCCATCAGCAGGAGCGTCGGCATGACCTCGGACGGGATGAACCCCTGGGCGTCATGCGCGGAAGGCTGGGCCACTACGGGGTGCGGCCCGGGCATGGCGGGGACGGCGAGGGCCGGCTGTCCGGTGCTGGCAAGAATCAATGCGAGCACGCCCAGCACATAAAGCACATGCCGGGAAACGGAGAGATGAGATGGGATCGGACCAGCCTGGCAGCCCATAGGAATCGCCTCATGCGGCGTCTGATAGGGCTGATTACAGAGGGTCGATTGCTTTGTTTCTGCCTGAAAAGGGCAAAAAAATATTTTTTGAAGAGATGAAGAACCCTTAATCCACGGCCGCGGGATGTGAATCGACCGGCGCGGCCGGGTGCGTGTGGGCGTGGTCGTCTTCGATGTCGACCTCCCCGAACCAGCGGGGCGGGTCGTAGCCTTCGCCCCCCCAGGGATGGCAGCGGCCGAGCCGATAGGCCGTCAGGATCAGCCCCTTGAAGACGCCGTATTTGCGGAGGGCGAGGATCGAATACTGCGAGCAGGTCGGCTGGTACCGGCACACCGGGGGAAAAAGCGGGGAGATAAACAGCTGATAGCCCCGCACGAGCGCGATGAGCGCGAGACGGGGGAGCTGGGCGATGCGCTGGAGCATGGCGGATGGCGGCGGCTTGGGTTTCGGTAGTAACCCGCCATCCTCGCGTTGGGGTCCCGTCTACTTCCAGCCCACCTTGCGGGTGCCGCCGACGCTGGGTCGCGCCGGCCTCAGGACGCGTCCGCTCGGCTGAAGCCGCGTGCTCCGGGTCGACGTCCGCGGCCGCGCCGCCTGCAGCGTCTGACGCGTTTCTTCCTGGAACGACCGGATCCGTTCGGTGGGGGCCTGGCTGGCGAGGAAGGGGTCCTGGCTTTCGTCGATCTGCTCGAAAAAGAGGAATCGCTTCGGATCGATCGAACGATCGGCGAGGTCGAGCGGCGTGGCGTTCACCGCCCACGGCGGCGTCTTGCCGCCTTTCATCGAAACCGGACTGTAGAAATGCCGCGTCTCCCGGGAAAGCGGCCGGTTCAGATCCGGCGCGTCGTAGACCTTCATCGCCACCTGCAGCGCGCCGAGCCAGCTATCGACCTTGCTGTGCTGGTTCAGACCGAGCAGGTAGGTCCGCCGCGGGCTCGGGGTGTTGAACGCGCTGAATTGAAGGGGTTCGAGGACGACCTCGCGGTACGAATCGCCCCGATAGCGCGTTTCCACGCGGTTGCGGACCACCCACGCGACCAGCTCCTGCTCGTCCGCGCGATCCGATTCCGACAGGATGCAGCGGGCCAGCCACATCACCTCGTCCATCGCCAGGGGCGGTAACTTGCGGAGCGCCTCCAGCACCGCCTCGCCGTCGCCGGCGGGCGACGCCCCGGCGGCGGCCTGGCCGACGAACCCCATCGCCACGATCAGCGCGAGGCCGGCGAGCCGGCGAATTTTCCAGCCGTGAGAAAATGATTCCATATCCCGGGGATCTGTCGTCGACGGAAACCAAAGCGCGGAGTGCGCTTTCAGAACGGTTCATCGTACCCATGCTGGGCCATGCGTGCCCCTCATCATCCGAAACAAACCTCACCGACACCATGCGCGCCGATGCTCTCCTCGAACAGGTCAAATTTAATGCCGACGGACTCGTGATCGCAGTGGCGCAGGATCATGCCACGGGAGAGGTCCTCATGCTGGCCTACATGAACGAGGCGACACTCCGCCAGACGATCGAAACGGGCGTGATGACGTACTGGAGCCGGTCGCGCCAGAAGGTGTGGGTGAAAGGCGAAAGCAGCGGCAACACCCAGATCGTGCGCCAGGCGTCGATCGATTGCGACGGCGACGCGCTCCTCTTCAAGGTCGAACAGCAGGGCGCGGCGGCCTGTCATACGGGGCGCGTCTCCTGCTTCTACCGCAGCCTGGAAGGTGACGATCTCGTCGTAACCAGCGAACCCCAGTTCGACCCGAATGCCGTCTATGGAAAGGGGGTTTAAGGGGGGAGGTTCAAGGTTCAAGGTTGGGCATAGGCCCTATCCCCCCGCCAGGTCCCCCGTCAAATCCCTCAAACCTTGAACCTCAAACCTTGAACCTCAAACCTTGAACCTCAAACCCTCACCCCCTCAGTCGCTCGCGATGGGGCCGAAGCCGGCGACCTGGCTCTGGATGGCCTTGCGATCGCCCGAGATGACGATGAGCATGTCCTCGTCCCGCAGGTAGGTCTGCGTGATGCGTTGCACGTCGTCCGGGGTGACGGCGTGGATGCGCTCGACGAAGGTGGACAGGTAGGTGTCCGGCAGGCCGTGGAGGTTCAGGAAGTTGATCTGGCCGATGATGCCCTGCCGCGATGAGTTCTGCAGGACGAACGTGCCGGCCATGTAGTTCTTGATGCCATCCAGCTCCTCGGCGCTCGGCGGCTCTTGCTGGAGGCGGTTGATCTCGTAAAAAATCTCCTTGATCGCCGGCCCCGTCACATCGGTCGTGACCGCCGCCGTCTGCACCCAGTAGCCATCGCGGTAGCGGACGGATACCGAGCTGAACGGGGAGTACGTGTAGCCCTTTTCCTCACGGATGTTGCGCGTGATGCGCGAGCCGAAGGAGCCGCCCAGCAGCGAATTGGTGACCAGCAGCGGGATATAATCCGGATTCGACGGGTCGATGGTGGGCAGGCCGATGTAGACATTCGATTGGGCGGCGCCAGGGATGTCGACGATGTAGACCTCGCGCTGCGACCTCGGCGTCGGCAGCTCACGCGAGGACTCCATGCCGCCCTTCCACTTGCCGAACGCGGCTTCGACCGCCGAGCGGACCGCCTGCTCGTCGAACACGCCGGCGATATAGAGCCGCGCGCGCGAGGCGTTGAAATGGGTGTTGTAGAAGGCGCGGACTTGCTCGATGGTGTAGCCCTCGACCATCGCTTCCGTCGGGAAGATGCGGCCATAGGGATGTTCGCCGTACATCACCTTGCGAAACTCGGCCAGGGCGATCGCCTGCGGCTGGGTTTTCTGGATGCTGAGTTCGCGCACGCGATCGCGTTTGAGGCGATCGATCTCGCTGCCCGGCAGGCTCGGGTTCTGTGCGATGTCGGCGATGAGCGCAAGGATGTCCGGCGCGAACTCGCTCAGCACGTCGCCCGCGATCGACGTCTGGTCCAGCCCGACGCCAATGTTGATCTCGCCGCCCATCCGCGCGGCTTCCGCGGCGATGTCTTCGGCGGAGCGGCTGTTCGTGCCTTCTTCCATCAGATCGCCGAGGAGATCGGCCAGCCAGATCTCGTTTGCGCCCTCATCGGCGTTGCCGGCGTCGATGATCAGCTGCACGGTGGCTTTGGGCAGCGTGCCGTAGGGGATGAGCGTCACGACGAGGCCGTTGCTCAGGGTGAGTTCGGATTTCGCCGGTAGGACGAAGTCGCGCGGCGGGTCGCCCGGAGGCGGAGTCTGCTTCTGGGCGAGTGCGGGCGTGGCGACGAGGCCGAGGGCCAGGAGCCCGAGCGTGGAAAGGCGGAGCATGATCGTTCTGGAAATGGGGTTCGCTAACTGGGAAGGACACGGGTGGCGCGCCAGGGCGCCGCACCCGGCTCAGCCCGTAGGTTTCTGGGGCGATTCGAACGCCGGCTCGACGGAGAGGACCGTGCGGTTCGTCGGACTCAGGTATTCGCGCGCCGTTTTGAGCAGGAGTTCGGGGGTAACCTTCCGGAACTCCGCCTCGAGGTCGTTGATGCGCGACGGGTCGTCGTCGAACAACGCGAACGAGGCCAGCAGGTCGGCCCGGCCGAAGCCGAAGAAGTCGCCGGCGGCGTCGTAGAGGTTCGAGCGCATCTTGACGACGGCGCGGTCCAGGGTTTCCTGGTCCACTTCCTTCGCCGTAAGGTCCGCGATCACCGCGTCGAGTGCGGCGATGATCGAGTCGCCCGGTACGTTCGAGTCGTGGAAGAGCGAGCCCACCCAGAGCATCGGCCCGTTGTAGTTGAACATGTTGCCGATCAGGTTGATGCCGCCGTCGACGCTGCCCGTCAGGCCCCGGTTCTTGACGAGTTCCTGGCGGATCCGGCTGTCGTTGCCCTGGAGCAGGATCTGGTCGATCAGGCCCATGGCGTAATATTCAGGCGTGTTGCGCTCGGGCATGTGGTAGGCGAAGGCCAGCGCCGGCCGCTGGGCCAGCTTGTCGGTTTTGCTGGCCCGCTTCTCCGCGGTCTGCCGGGGCTCGGTGAGGTCCGGCATGGCCGGCAGGTCGGAGGGCTCGATGTCGGCGAAGTAGGTGCGGACCAGCTCCATCGCGTGCGCCTCCTCGAAGTCGCCCACGATCACGAGGGCCGCGTTGTTGGGGGCGTAGAAGGTGTGGAAAAACGCCTGCACGTCTTCCAGCGTCGCGGCCTCGAGGTCGCCCATCTCGCTGTAGAAGTTGTGGGCGTTGTGCCAGTTTTCGTTGGCGTACTGCGGCATGTCCAGCCACGGGAAACCGCCGTAGGGCTGGTTGATCACATTGACGCGGACCTCGTTCTTCACCACGTCCTGCTGGTTGACGAGGTTCTCCTGGGTGACGGCGAGGCCCTTCATGCGGTCCGCCTCGGCCCAGAGGATGGTCTCCAGCTTGTGCGCCGGCACGATCTGGAAGTAATTCGTGAAGTCGAACCGCGTCGATCCGTTGAGCACGCCGCCGTTGTTCTGCACGAGGGACACGAACTCCATCTTGCCCAGGTTTTCCGAGCCCTGGAACATCATGTGTTCGAAGAGATGGGCGAAGCCGGTGCGGTCGCGCGGCTCGTTGCGGAAGCCGATGTTGTAGTAGACGGCCACGACTACGGTCGGCGCCGTCTTATCCTGGGAGAGCACGACGCGGAGCCCGTTGTCGAGCTTATGGTAACTGACCGGCACCTGGTAGGTCGATGGCGCCGGCGCCTCGTCGGAGGGGGAACAGGCCGAAAGGGCGACGCTCACGAAGAGCGCGCCCGCAGCGAGAGAGAAACGCATGGAAGTCGAGGTTGGATGATGAGCCACCTGCGGCGGCGTCCGGTGGATGTCGTGTAGTTGGAGCCGGACGCGTTGAGCCTGCGTACGGGCGACGGGCCTCCGAGGTTGCGACGGGCGGTTTCGCGCGCCTACTCGGTGAATTCGATCCATCCTGTGCGCCCGCTCGGCGCGGTCACGCCGAGGTAGCCGCCGAACTCCCCGAAGACCGGGAGCTGACTGGCGACGCGCACGCTGTCGATGGGATACGAGGTGGAAGTCGCCGCGCGCCGGATGGGGAGGCCCTCGGCGATCTCGAGGCTGCGGATTGGTTCGCTGGCCGTTTCGATCTGGTGGGCGAGGATGAAGCCTTCTTCGCCGTCGGGCAGCGCCACGCGGTACCAGTCGCCGCTGCCGGCCAGGAGGCGCAGCGCCGTGTTGCGCGGCAGCTCGTAGCGCTTGTCGGCGCGTGGCTGGGGCGCGGCGCGGAGGAACGCGAGGCTCGCCGTGACGCGCGCCCACTCACCCAGGCGCGACGTGTCCGCCGCGAGCGTCAGGGGAGCGTTCTGCATCGGGTTGATATACGGCAGGGGGTCGACCGCGCGGCGGGTGGTGTAGATGCCGAAATGCAGATGCGACGGCGTGCTGATCGCATTGCCCGTGTTGCCGACCGTTCCGAGCGTATCGCCGGCTTCGACCCGCGTGTTGGGCTCGACTAGCTGCCGGTCCAGGTGGGCATAATAATAGGCCTGGTTGCGCATCGCATCCCGCACCCAGATGACCTTCCCTCCGATGGTCGTCTCGTCGATCCGCGCCACATAGCCCGGAGAGATCGCGACCACCGGGGTGCCGCGCGGGGCGAAGATATCCACCCCCTCATGCGAACGCCGGCCCCCGTCGCGGTCGGCGCCGAACAGGCTCTGCACGGCCGACCGGCCTCGGCCGGCAACCGGAAAACCGAGCGAGGCGTCGACGGTGATATCCACCGTGTATCGCCCGCCCCGAAGCAGCTCGGGCTGCAGGCGGAGGACGTAGGACAGATCTTCCCGGGCCTCGACGATCAGCCGGTTGGTGCTGTCGGCGATGGCGACGTGCCGCAGGCCGGCGGAAGAATCTTCCGGCACTTCGAACAGATCGACGAATACGATGGCGGAGTCGCTGGCCTGCAGGGCGATCTGTACGTCGAGGCGCTGGCCCTGGTACAGGTGGATCTGGTAGGCGCGGGCGGTGACTTCGCGGGGGTCGAGAAAGCCTACTTCCTGGTACGGCGATTCGATGGCAAGCGGGGCGGAAACGGCTTCGGAGCCGGCGTCGATCCACGTGCGCCCGAGGGCGGTGCCGTCGAGATGCGCCGTGCGGAGCGCATCGACGTAGGCGTCGTACGGGGTTTGATGGAGGTTCTGTACGCCACGAACCACGCGTTCGTTGGCGCATCCGGAGGCCAGCACGAGCCCCAGTCCGGCGGCGCATACCAGGTGATAGAAGCCTCGAACGGTCTGCGATCCAGGTGTCAGCATCATCATGACGAATGGGTCAAACGGCACAGCGAGCGCGTTTTCCTGACGTCCACCATGCGGGTAGGCGATGGAGCGTCGGACCGGTTGGGCGGTCGTGGATGTACGCGCCGCTGATGACTACGGTTGCAGCGGCGCGTTCGCAGGCGGGTTGCAACGCCGGCGCCGGCCGCTCGTGATCGGTCTTGATGAGGTGATTGCGATGGGGATTGAGGTGCCTAAAGATACATGCCGGCATCGAATCAAGATGTAAAATGATGTTGACAACTCGGGGCGAAGACCCCCGATGCGGTACGGCACCCCCTATGAACGACCTTGCGCGCGCGGAAATCTGCCGGCGACGGCGCGGATGGATGACAAGCTCTGGCGCATGTTTTTTTCGGCATGCCGTGTGCAGGCGCACCGGTCTGTACGTCAAAACACGTCAAAGAATTGACACAGAATCGTGGAGTCCTGTGACAATCAGGTGATTTTTGACGCACACGCTTAAGGTAACTTAGGCTTACCAATGAGGTACTTCATGTGCCTTTTGTGCCATCCCGACATCAACCTCACAGGAGGTGATTGCCATGACGCTCTCATACATCATCAATGCCCTGACCAGCCTCGACTCCCAGATGCTCTATGCGACCATCGTATGGGGTACGGCCGCGCTTATCGCGGGTCTGGCGTTCAGGAAATGCCTCAAGGAAGCGTAGGCCGTTGTTCGGAAGGCGCCCACGGGCGCTCCTGAAGCGTGCGCCGTTCTTGTCTTTATTGCTCCAAACCACGTCACCGCGCGCCGGCTCCATCTCGTGAGCCCGACACCTCCACGCGCATCCGGCGGCGCATCGTCCTGCGCCAAACCAATACGCTCTGTACACGCCTCCCTGGCGACGACGCCTTTCTGTCGCCAGGGAGTTTTTTTATGCAGATAGGCCGAACGGCGTCCAGCCTCATGACCCTGAGCGGGCCGGCGACGTTACGACGGAGCGTGAGGTGGGACGCGCACGGTACTTAGACATCGAACCGATGCGGGATGCGGGATTTTCCTGTAAGAACGTCTTTTGACGCCACCGACCTGCTACAGCGCGCCGTCCGGGGCGCCGAGACGAAGGGAACTCATGAACGGGAATCCGATGCATCCCATGAACCCCATACAACGAGGCGTGCTCGCGCTGCTGATCCTGGCGTTCGCCGGCTGCGGCGTGTTCGAGGAGAAAGACGAGCCCGAGCGCGACTTCATGGCCGAGATTCAGGAGCACGCCGCGGCCTTCGTCCAGGAAGCCGGCATGCGCGGGATCGACGTGTCGGCATCCATGGCCACGGTCGTCTTCAAGATCGAGGAAGAGATCCTCTACGAAGGACGCTCCCTATGCGGTCTGGCGCCGTGGTATGCCGACCCGCAATCGACGTCTCGGACCATCTCGATCGTCGTCAACGAACGGTGCTGGACGACGCGTCCGGTCGAGGACAACGAAGCGCTGATCTTTCACGAGCTGGGGCATATGGTGCTGGACCGGTTTCATCGCGACGACCTGTTGCCCAACAACAGCCGATCGAGCCTCATGGTCAGCGGAAATCTGGCAGGCATCTACGCCGGCAACGCCCGCCCGCGGCGTACCTATTACGTCGACGAATTGTTCGACGCCGAAACCCCCGTGCCGGACTGGGCCCTCGAGTAGCGGGGGCATGCGTCAATAGCCCGATAGCTCCCGGGGATCCGGCTTCACCGTGAACGGCTGTTCGTAGGTCGTGCCGCCGACGCGAAGGCGCGCCGTAAAGGCGCCCGTGAGGAGGCGCGCCTCGGTGCCGGCCTCACCGTCGCCGCCGCGCCGGCCGGGGATGACGGGGCTCCACACGACGCGATGCAGGCCGGCGCGCGTGCCGAACGGCTCCGCCGGCACGCGCCACTGCGGCGACGTGCGAGGCAGACCGGAAGGCTGCCGGCCCGCCGGCCGATCGGCCGGCTCGCCGAACGTCGCGACGACTTCGCCGCTCGCATCGAGCACCTCGAGGTTCACCGGTCCGGTCGCATCCTCCCTGAGGTAATAGTAGATAAACGCCGGCCCCCGGCTGCCCGTCCACGGGTCGTCGTTTCCGGGGTTTTGGGCCTGCGGCTCATCCTTGGGGAGGGGCGTCGCGTTGTCCCCGCCCTGGTCGTAGTTGATCGCATCCGCCGGCTTGAAGAGGTGCGCCTCGCTCGCGAGGATCGCGTCGCTCAGCTGGCGCAGCGGGCTGATGTCGTCCATGACCCAGATGCCGCGGCCGAAACTGCCGACGATGAGATCGTTGCCGTAGATCTGGAAGTCGCGCATCGACGAGGCCGGCAGGTTGAGCTGGAGCGGCTGCCACCGGTCGCCGTCGTCGAACGAGACGAATACGCCGCGTTCGGTGCCGGCGAACAGGAGCCCGCGCCGCACGGGGTCTTCCTTCACCACATGCACATAGGCCCCCGCTGGCAGCCCCGTCGTGATCTGCTGCCACGTCTTGCCCTGGTCGCGCGTTCGGTAGATGTACGGGTCGAAGTCCTGCAACTGGTGACGGTCCACGCTCGCGTAGGCGGTGTCCACGTCGAAGTGCGAGGCTTCCATCATGGTGACGCGGCTCCACGCCGTGAGGGCGGCCGGCGTCACGTTCTGCCAGCTTCCGCCGTCGTCGCGCGTGAGCTGGATGTAGCCGTCGTCGGTGCCGATCCACAGGGTCTTCGTGTGGATGGGGGAGGGCGCGATGGTGTAGATAACGCCGCGCCGGTCGTTGCCGACATTGTTGCGGGCCGCCTCGTCGAGGTTCGATGGAATGCCGGGGTTCTCCCGCGTCAGATCGGGGCTGATCTGCGTCCAGCTTTTGGCGCCGTCCGTGCTTTTGAAGAGGAACTGGCTGGCGTAGTACATCGCCCGCTGATCGGCCTCGGACCGCACCAGCGGCTGGGTCCAGTCGGTGCGCGCCGGCGCGTCGGCGCTCGTCGGCGTCGTGGTGTCCGGTATCTGCCGGTTCTGGGCGATGTCCCAGCGCTCGCCGGTGCCGCCGAAGATGATGCCCGGGTGCAGCGGGTCGCCGCAGGTGTAGCCGCTTTCCCCGCCGGCGCCGACGGGCTCCCAGTCCCGCATTGAGATCTCGGCGAATTTCCCGCGGGACCGCACCGCCACCGCGCCGCTGTCCTGCTGCGCGCCCGTCACCCAGTACGGGAAGCGGTAGTCGATGGCGATGTGGTAGAGCTGGGCCGTGGGCTGGTTGAGCCACGACGTGTAGGTGATGGCCATTGGGTCGGCGTCCCTGGCGTTGTGCGTGATGACGCAGCCCTGGTCGCTGGCGATGACGATGGTGTTGGGGTCCGCCGGCGAGATCCAGATCTGGTGGTAGTCGTCGCCGCCCGGCGAACCGCGAATCACATCCCAGGTCTTGCCGCCGTCGAGGGTGCGGTTGAACGCCACGTTCGGGACGTAGACGATGTCCGCGTCCTGCGGGTCGACCGCGATCTTCTCGAAATACCACCCGCGCCCCCAGAGCGCCGGGTCGTTGGAGAGCCGGCGCCACGAGGCCCCTGCGTCGTCGGAGCGGTAGACGCCGCCCTGCTTGGGCGCCTGCCGCCGGCCGCCGCCCGAGGAGGCGTCAGCGCCCGGATCGGGCAGCAGGCAATCAACCACGGCGTAGAGGCGCGACGGCTCGGAGGGCGCCACGGCGATGCCGGTGCGGCCGATGTCGGAGGCGGGAAGGCCGTTGGTCATCGGCTTCCACGTCGAACCGCCGTCGGTCGACTTGTACAGGCCGCCGCCCGGGCCGTTCGTGGGGGCATACACGAACCAGGGCGGACGCCGGGTATTCCACAGGCCGGCGTAGACGACCTCCGAATCGCTCGGGTCGATCACGACCTCCACCGCGCCGACATCCGCATTTTTGTACAGCACCTTCTGCCACGAACGGCCGCCGTCGGTGCTCCTGAACACGCCGCGTTCCTCGTTCGCCGCATAAAGCGAGCCGATGGCGGCGACGAACACGATGTCCGGATTGCGGGGATCGATCGCGATCTTGCCGATATGCTGGGTGCCGGCCAGGCCGAGGTGCGTCCACGTCTTGCCCGCATCCGTCGATTTGTAGACGCCGTTGCCGAAGCCGGCGGAGTCGCGCAGGGTCGATTCGCCCGTGCCGACATAGACGACGTCGGGGTCGGATTCGGACACCGCGATGGCCCCGATCGAGGCGACCGGCTGGTCGTCGAAGATGGGCTCCCACACGCGTCCCGCGTCGATGGACTTCCAGACGCCGCCGTTTACCGCGCCGAAGTAGAACTCGTTCGGCCGGCCGATGACGCCGCTCACCGCATCGACACGGCCGCCGCGGAAGGGACCGAGCAGGCGCCAGCGCAGGCCGTCGAGCCGGGCGTCTGCCGCCGCCAGCGCCCCGAATGGGCGCGCTTCGGGAGCGGCGAGCAGGTGACGGGGGAGCGTGGGGGTCAGGGCAACCAGCGCGCCGGCCTGTCCGGCGCGCGCGATGAATTCGCGACGCGTATGGTTCACGGTCAACTCACGTTTAAAACGGGCGGTTTTCGTGGGATCGGCGACCCATCCGCTGCCGCCGCAGCGCACGGATCCACCGACCGTATCGCCAATATAGCAGAATGGGTGGATTTGCACCTTCTGCCCCGTCACCCGCCCCAACTTTCTTTCCCGCGCCGTAAACGAATCCCGCAGACCCCTCGTCTTAGCAGGCGTAACCGATTCACGATGGAGCCGGACAGGTGCTCGAACAGGCAGGATTTCATAACGGGACCGCTTTCCGCGAGGTGGTGCGCGAGCACCAGCGAGGGGTCTATGCCTTCGCCCTGCACCTGACCGGCAACCATCACGACGCGGAAGATCTTTCACAGGATGTCTTTATCCAGGCCCATCGGACGCTGGCTTCGTTCCGCGGGGACGGATCCCTGCGCTCCTGGCTCCTCCGGATCACGGTGAACACCTTTGTCTCCGGTCGGCGCAAAAAGAGCCTGACCATGGTCCAGCCGCGCGACCTCTTCGATCACGAGGTCGCGTCCGACCAGGCGGGACCCGAGCAGGATGCCCAGGCCACGGCGATCCGGCTCGAGGTCGAGCGGGCCCTGGAAGACCTGTCGCCCCAGGAGCGGGCGGCCTTCGCGCTGCGGTTCCATAGCGACCTGCCGGTTCGCGAGGTCGCCGAAGCGATGGGGGTAGCGGACGGGACCGTCAAGAGCCTCCTGTTCCGCGCCGTCCAGAAGCTCCGCCGGCAACTCGGCCACCTCGTGGCCGACCTGACGTGAAACCGGATGATCCATCCAAACCCTGATGCCATGAACGCCGAACCGTGCAAGGAATACGAAGACCGGCTCTACGCCGCTCTCTTCGACGAGGTCGACGACACCGCGCGCGCCGAGGTCGACGTGCACCGCGCCGGCTGCCCCGCCTGCGACACGGCGTACCGGCAGGCGGAAGCGGCGGTCCACCTCGTGACGCGCCACGCGCCGGAGCTGCCCGACGAGGCCTACTGGGATACCTATTACGACCGGCTGCAGGCGCGCCTCGCGGCCGCGCCGGCCACCGCTTCCCGCGCGGATCGCGCGCCGGCTCGCCGGCGCTGGCAGCCGGCCGTCCTGCGCATCGCCGCCGTCGCGGTCATCCTGCTGCTCGGCGTCCTCATCGGCCGGAGCACGGTCGAACGGCGCCCGGTCGGCCCCTCTGAGCCGGATCCAGGGATCATCCAGGCGTCGCTGGACGCCCAGACCGTGCGGTACCTCGACCGGACCAACGTGCTGCTGCTCGGACTCGTCAATTTCGACCCGGTCGAAGACGATCCAGCCGGCATCAACCTGCCGGCGCGGCAGCGCATGGCACGCAGCCTGCTCGAAGAAACGGTCGCCCTGAACGAAGCCCTCGACCCGAGCGAGCGCCTGATGCTCCGCGAACTGATGGCGGATCTCGAACGCGTCCTGCTCCAGATCGCGAACCTGGAAACGAGCGTCGATCTGCCGTCCATCGAACTGGTGCAGCGGGGCGTCGACCAGAACGCCCTGCTCCTGAAAATCAACCTGGCCCGGATGCGCGTGGTCGAACAACAGGCCGTTCAGGCCCCGATCCCCACCACGCTGTAGATCCTGCCACCCCTGTTTTTATCCGAAGAGATCATACCATGAAAAAGAACCTCATCGTCCTCGTCGTGCTCGTCTGTGTCGCCGGCGGCGTGCCCGGCATCGCCTCGGCGCAAAACGCCTCGGCCGACGCGGCCTACAGCGCGGCGTACGACCTCGTGCTCGGCGAACGCTGGGACGAGGCGCAAACGGCCCTGGCGGCCTTCCTCCGCGACCATGGGTCGAGTCCGTGGCAGGACGACGCCCGGTACTGGACCTGCTATGTCGATGAAAAGCGCTCCGGCGCATCGAAAGCCGCGTTTTCCTGCTACCAGGCGTTCACCGAGCGCTACCGGGACAGCAACTGGGCCGACGACGCGAAGGTGAACATGGTGCGTATCGGTCAGGAGCTCGTCCGCGCCGGCAACCCGGAGTATGCCACGCTGGTGAAGTCCATGCAGGCGAGCGACGACGAAGAAGTGGCGCTTGCGGCGCTCTACGCGCTCCAGAACGTAGGGGACGACCGGGCGCTGCAGACGGTCATGGCGCTGTACGACCGCTCCACGAGCGAGCGCATGCGGGGCAAGATCGTGTACGTGCTCGGCAACTTCGACGGGGATGCCGTCACCGCCAAACTCGCCGAGATCGCCATGAGCGACGCGAGCACCTCGGTGCGCAAGAACGCGGTGTATGCGCTCGGCAATCGGGACGAGGCCGAATCGGTCGAACGGCTCAAGGCGATCCTGACCTCGAAGGCCGACACCGAGGTCAAGAAGGCGGCGCTGAATGCGCTGGGGAATAGCGACGTCGCGGGCCTCGCCGCGTACCTGGGCGACCTGGCGCGTACGACGGACGACGCCGAACTCGGCAAGACCGCGGCGTTTGCCCTGGGCAATACCGACGATCCGGCCGCGACGCGCATCCTCGCCGGCCTGCTGGCGAACGCCCGGTCGGACGAGGTGCGGAAAGCGTCGCTCTTCGCGCTGGGCAACCGCGACGAGGCCGAGGCGCAGCAGGCCATCAAGACGATCGCGCTCGACGCCAACGCCAGCATCGAACTCCGCAAGAACGCGGTCTTCGCCCTCGCCAACCAGGACGACAGCGGGCCCATGATCAAGCAGGTGTTCGAGGCCTCCCGGGAGACGGAATTGCGCAAGGCCGCGCTCTACGCCATCGGCAACACCGAAAGCGCCGAGATGAAGGCGTTCCTGGTCCAGACGGCCATCAACGACCCCGATACCGAAATCGCAAAAGCCGCCACCTATGCGCTCTCGAACCAGCTGGAGGACGGGGAGGCGGATGTCCTCATGCGGATCATCTCCGAGTCGACCCGCAGCGAGGTGAAGAAGGCGGCGCTCTACCAGCTGGCGGAGCAGGATGTGAGTGAGTCGCTGGCGCTGCTGAAGCGCCTGCTGGAGGACGAGAAAGACGTCGAACTGCGCAAGGCGGTCGTCTATGCCATCGGCAACACGGAATCCGACGACGCCGTCCCGATCCTGCTCGACGCCGCCCGCAACGACGCCTCCGTCGATGTCCGCAAGGCCGCCGTCAATGCCCTCGGCAACATCGGCAGCCCGAAAGCGCAGGAGGCGATCCTGCAGCTGCTGAATTGAGGCCGCATCCATCCGTTCGCAACCCAAACCGACCGATCCCATGTCCGCACCCGCAAAACACACCCTGCCGGCCCTGGCGCTGATCCTCGTGCTGTCCGCCGGCGTCGTCTTCGAGGTCAAGTGGCTCTATCGCTCCTGGGTCGACCAGGGGTGGCTCTACGAATGGGTGTCGTCCTGGAGAGGCGGCCCGGAGCGGGCCGAGCCTCGCTACGAAGCACGTTTCGTGCTGGAGGTCGCCCCGACGGCGCCCGAGGCGGTCGCCCGCGCCGGCCGGGACGTGCGGATGGCGGCCCTGCACGCCCTGGCGCAGGACGGATCGGCCGAGGCCCTGAAGGCGCTGATCCGCATCCTGGAGGACGATATGGACGCCGACATCCGCCGGCAGGCGGCCTACGCGCTCGGCCAGCGGGGAGACGCCCATGCGGTCAAGGCCCTGCTCAAGGTGGCCATGTCGCAGACCGCGGCGGATGTCCGCAAGGCGGCCGTGCACGCTCTGGGCGAGATCGATACCGAGGCCGCGCGCGAGGCGTTGCGCCAGGTCATCGAAACCTATGCACCCCTCGCCGAGGTACGCCGATGACGATCCGCCCGAACATCCTTGTGCTGGCGGTGCTGCTGTGGGCCGGCTTCGCGGCGGCGCCGGCCGGCGCCCAGCCCATCGTTCACCTCCCCGACGCGCAACGGGCCGCCAGCCTGGGAGCGCGAAGGACCTGGGCCCTGGACGCGGCGCGCGGCGACCGGGCGTCCGACTACTGGGTCGCCTACTCCATCGAGCGCCTCATGCACGCGCGCTCGTTCATCGGCTCGTTCTCGTCGGATCGGCAGCGCCGCGAGCCGTCGCTTTCGCTCCTGCTCTACGGCCGCGAGGTGGAGCCGTTGTACGATGACGACAACGCGTACGACGCGCTGCCCGTGACGGTGCGCAAGGAAGTGGTCTACCTCGTTCGGTACGACCGGAATGCCGTGCCCGTGGACGTCACCATCTCCAGCATCTCGCTGGCGGTCGGCCTGGATGGGCTGCCGCTCTACTGGCTCGGGAAGGCGGACGCGCCGGAGAGCATCGCGCAGATGCGGTCCATCTATGAGGCGGCGCAGCGTCTGGATGCCCGTGAGCATGCCCTCATGGCCGTCGCGCTGCATCGCAACGAGCCGGCGGCGCTGGACTTCCTCCTCGCCGTGCTCGACGTGCGGACGCCCGCCGCGCTGCGCGAGAAAGCGGCGTTCTGGATGGGACAGCAGAGCGATCCGCGCGCCCTGGCGGCGATCGAAAAGACGATGCGCAACGATCCCTCGATGGAGGTCCGCGAGCAGGCGGTGTTTGCGCTCAGCCAGATGGATCTGCCCGAGGCGACGGATCTCCTGATCGAGACGGCGCGGCACGAAAAAGTAACCGAAGTGCGTAAAAAGGCCGTCTTCTGGCTCGGTCAGAAAGCCTCGAAGCAGGTGCTGGCCGTGTTGTCGGACATTGTGGCGGAAGAAAGCGACACGGAGGTGCAGAAACAGGCGCTGTATGCGCTGGCGCAGATGCCGGCGGAAGACGGCGTGCCCGTGCTCATCCGCATCGCACGGACGCACCCGAACGTGCGGCTCCGGAAACAGGCCATCTACATGCTGGGAGAAAGCGACGATCCGCGCGCGCTGGAGACGCTGGTCGAGCTGGCGCGGATGAGCGGCCGCTGAACGGGCGCTGAACGGGCGCGTTACCGCTTAAGCCCGAGCCCCAGCACTTCCTTGCAGAATGTCAGACTGCGTTCGAGCTCGGCCTTCTGGTAGGCCTGCTGCGCCGTGGCCGGGTCGGTGCCGGCGGCCGGCCGGAAGCTCGTGATGGCGCGGCCTTTTTTGGCCAGCGCGATGAACCGGGCGAACTCGGGGGCGCGGACGTCGCCGTAGAGGTCCCAGAATCCGGGGTCCAGATACGCATAGGGGCGGGCGAAGCCGGAGATGATCTCGAGCTGGACCGGCGTGTTGGGGCAGATCTGTTCGTAGCGATCCATATACGCCTTCATATCCACGCAGCCCTCGCCCACGGCGGTCCACTGCACCATCGCGCCCTGCTCGTACTCCCAGATCATCGAGTCGCGGATGCCGGTCGAGACGGCGTAGGGGCCGAGGATCTCGAGGTTGACCAGCGGGTCCTCGAGGGTCCACGTGGCGTTGCCGGAGTCGAGCGTGGCGCCGACGTATTCCGGGCCGGCTTCCTCGATCAGCTCCACCAGCTCCCAGGCCTGCATGTCGCCGGCGTGGTTTTCGATCGCGATCTTGACCCCCGCGTCGAGCGCGCGGCTCCGGACCGCCTTGCAGACGCGGACGGTGTCGGCCATGCGGGCGCGCAGACCGCCCTCGGTGCCGCGGTCTTCCGCGCGTCCCTGGTAGCAGCGGGCGACCGACGATCCGAGCCGCTCGGCCACGCGGATCACCAGGGCGAGGTGCTCTTCGGCGGTGCCGAAGCGGCCGTCCCACGCGGTGGAGGAGGGGCAGATCCCGCCGGTGCCGGCCTGGATCTCGATGCCGTGGTCATCCGCCCGTTTCTTGACGTCCTTCAGGTAGGCGTCGTCGTGGCGCTCGTAGACGTCGAGATCGGAGAACAGCACGGTATCGACGCCCTGCGTCGCGGCGTAGTCCAGCAGTTGTGGCGCTTTCCAGCCGAAGGCGCGGATCGAGAAATTGTCGAAGCCGAGTTTGATGTTACGTGCAGCCGTGCGCGGCGCCGGCGTGGAGGGTGCGGGCGAAAAAAGGCCCGGGAACGCGCTCAGGGGAGCGATCGATGCAACGGTCTGGGCGAATGCGCGGCGATTCATGGCGTCATGGGATGGGATCGAAAACGTTTGCGGCAAGATCTGATACTTTTGCATACTTTACAACGGGTTTTCGCGTTGTTGGAGTAGCCACGCCGGCCGATGGGGGCCGGCCGCGCATTCTCCAGCCGTAAACCAGCCACTGCCCACCGCCCGGATACTCATGAAGCCCTTTCTGTCCCGATGTGCCCGACTCACGCTGCTTCTCGTGCTGTGGATGGGCGCACTCTTCCCGCTCGCCGGCCCGGCGGCCCACGCCCAGGGCGGCACCTTCTTCAACCAGCGCGACGACACCTATCCGCTGCTCGGCCTGCGCCGCGCCAAGGAGGCGTACGACACGCAGCGCGCCGAATACGAACGCCAGCAGGGCCTCTTCGATAAACAGCTCATCTCGCGCAGCGCGCTCGACCAGGCGTTTCGCAACTACTCGGAAGCGGAAGTAAACTTCCAGCAGTCCCTGCTCGCCGTCATCTTCGAGCAGCAGTACATCGTGGTGTCGCGCGCCCTGAAATACCAGCGCAAGGACGGCCGCAAGGGGGTGCGCATCACCCTCGAAAATGCCTCGCGCGGCTCCGGCGAATACGAAAAACTGATCGGGATCGAGGACTCGCTCTTCACCCTGCTGACGCCGGACATCATCAACAACGTGTACATCTCCCTCCTGAACGACGACAACGCCATCGTCAGCCAGCCCTACGAGCAGAAGATCGATCGGCTCGTCTACGGGCAGCCGGCGACCGTGTCGTTCGAGCTCCTCCAGGATCTGGATGCGGTGTCGGTCAGCCTGATTTATGGTAACGGGTCGCAACAGAGCCGGAAGATCTATCTGCAGAAAGATGCCTCGGAAAACATCCTCGCGATCAAGCCCGAGCAGTTTTCACAGGAGGTGGAGCTTGGCGGCAGCACCGACTACCGGATGTCGCTCGAACTCTTCAGCAGCGACGCGAATACCTTCGCCCTGGAAGCCGTCAACCTGCCTACGGAAATCAACCGGTATTTTGTCGACCCGACATCGGACAACCGGCTCAGCCAGTTCCAGTTCACCGAGGGGGTCAACACCCGGCAGGCCGCCCTGCGCATCTTTCTACCCGAGCGGCCGACCGACAACGTCCGGATCGACGAGCGGATTTCGTTTTACGCGCTGGCCATTCCCCGGGAGCGGATCGACGAGATCGGCCCGCTCGGCAACCGCCAGATGACGGAGGAAGAGATCCGGGCGCTCAACGTGGGCTACGCCAAGCTCGAACTGGTGCCGCGCGGCATCGGCGAGATCCTGGTGCGCGCCCAGCAGCTGTTTTTCTCGATCAAGCCGAGCGAGGAAGTCGTCTTTAACGTCGAGGTCGTCAACGAGGGGACGCGCGCGCTGAACAACGTGCGCATCGAGGCCGACCCGCCGCTGAACTGGACGGATGCCGTCGAGCCGGCGGTGATCCAGTCGCTCGACATCAACGAGGAGCGGCGCGTACAGCTCAAGTTCACGCCGGCGCCCGATGTGGCCCCCGGCCGCTACGAGGTCCGCATCCGGACCTCCTCGCTGTCGGACGACCTCCCGATTCGCGGCGAGGACAAAACCGTATCCATCCAGATCGACCCCGAAGCCAACGTCCTGGGCACGCTCGTCATCGTGCTGCTCATCGTCGGTCTCGTGGTCGGCATCGTCATCTTCGGCATCCGGCTCTCGCGCCGGTAAACGATTCGTACCATTTTCGCGGACAAGACGCACAACACGCTATGGAAACACCTGCACCCGCCGCCTTCGGCCGGCCGATGATCGTAGCCGACCGGCTCAGCAAACGGTACGAGGACGGCCAGCTGGCGCTGGACGACGTCAGCTTCACCGTCGAAAGCGGGAAGATCTTCGCGATGCTCGGCGGCAACGGCGCCGGCAAGACGACGTGTATCAATATCTTCCTCAACTTCATCGAGCCGACGTCCGGCGAGGCCCGGATCGACGGCGTCGTCACCCACAAGGAGCCGCTCAAGGCGAAGGAGCGCGTCGCGTACGTGTCGGAAAACGTGATGCTCTACCCGAACTTCACGGCGATGCAGAACCTCGACTTCTTCGTCCGACTCGGGGGCAAGACGCATTATGCGCGCGAAGACTACCGCAAGGTGCTCCTGCGCGTCGGACTCCAGGAGGAGGCGCATAACAAGCGGCTCAAGGGCTTTTCGAAAGGGATGCGCCAGAAATGCGGCATCGCGATCGCGATCCTGAAAGACGCGCCGGCGATCCTGCTGGACGAGCCGACGAGCGGGCTGGACCCCAAGGCGGCGTTCGAGTTCACGCACCTGCTCCAGTCGCTCCGCGAGGAGGGGAAGGCGATCCTGATGTCGACGCACGACATCTTCCGCGCGAAGGAGATCGCCGACGTGGTGGGCATCATGAACCGGGGCAAGCTCGTGATGATGCGCACGCATGATGAACTGGTCGGCGAGGATCTGGAAAAGCTGTACGTGCAGTACATGGCCGGCTACATGGACCAGGCCGCCTGAGCCGGCGTATCCAAGACGCTCACGCGCATACCGATCGTCGAACAAGCGCGGCGCGGCATCGTCGGGGCGACCCGGTTCACAGCCTGCTAACGCTACGACATACGCTATAATATGGAGCCTTGCTGATGCAGAGACGCATAGTGCCGGCCTATCTGGCCTGTTGCCTGTTCGTGTGGGCCGGGGTCGCCGGGCAGGCGCGGGGGCAGGATGCGTCGGTGCGCGGCGTCGTCCTCGACGAGGCCGGCGGCCTGCCGCTGCAAGGCGTCAACGTGGTGCTCTATCGCGCCGGCGCGTTTTACCGGGGCGTCGTGACAAATGGCGACGGGCTCTTTTTTCTCTCCCGCATCGATCCCGGCGCGTACGAACTCAGGATCTCGTACATCGGTTACCAGCCCATCCGCGATTCGCTTTCGCTTGCGCCGGGCGAGGTGGTGGAAGTCCGCGAAACGCTGACGCCGGGGACGGGCGCGCTGGACGAGGTGCTGGTGGAAGGGGAGCGGCCGGCCGGCGTGTCGCACATCACGGCGGGGCTCCAGTCCATCAGGGCCGAAGACCTCGAACTCGTGCCCTCGCCCGATCTGTCGGGCGACCTCGCCTCCTACCTGACCACGCTGCCCGGGGTCATCACGTCGGGAGATCGCGGGGGGCAGCTGTTCATCCGCGGCGGCGAACCGGCGCACAACCTGGTGCTGCTGGACGGGATGACGATCTATCAGCCCTTCCATATCCTCGGGTTCTACTCCGCGTTTTCGTCCGACATCCTCCAGCGGGCCGACGTCTACGCCGGCGGGTACGGCAGCCGGTATGCCGGCCGCGTATCCTCCGTCATGGACATCGCGAGCCGCAGCGGCAACATGCGCGAGCACGTCCGTTCCTTTTCGGTGTCGCCCTTCGTCAACGCGCTCCGCGTCGAAGGGCCCATCAAAACGGATCGTCTTTCGTTTATCGGATCGGTCCGGCAATCGGTCATCGATCGGTTCGCCACGCAGTACATCGACCAGCCCCTGCCGTATAAGTTTGGCGATCTGTTCGGGAAGGCGCACCTCCGGATCAACGACAACAACCAGTTCACGGTGACGGCCCTGCGCACCTACGACCGCGGCGCCCTAGACAACGCGGACGCTACCGGAGGCAACGAGGTGCGCTGGAACAACACGGCCGTCGGCGCCCGCTACCTGGTGACGCCGCGCCGGAGCCCGGTCCAGGCGGAGTTTCTGTTTTCGATCTCGCGCTACCGCATCGAATCCGGTCCGCGCCGGGCGCCCGACCGGTTCTCCGAGCTAAAGAGCTTCAACACGGGCATCCACCTGGTGACGTACGCCGGCCGGTCCGAGGTATCCTATGGCGCCTACCTCCGGACGACGGAAATCGACACGGAACTCGGCGGGCTCTATCAGAACCTCAGCCTCAAAACGGCCCGCCTGCCCAAACTCGGCTTTTACCTCGAACCCAACATGGTGCTCGGCGGCGGCCTGTCGCTCCGCCCGGGCGTCACGGTGCAGTTCTTCGACCAGTTCGGATTCTTCGCCGAGCCCCGCTTCCGGGCGATCTGGGAACGCGGCGCCCACCAGCTCAGCGTCGCCGCCGGCAGGTATCACCAGGAGCTGACCGGTCTCAACGATCGGCGCGACGCCACGAACGTCTTTACGGCGTGGACGGATGCCCCCTTCGGTGAACTGACGCGTTCCTACCATGCGCTCGCGGGGTACCAGGTGGATCTCAACCGCGCGGTGCGTCTCGGCGCGGAGGTCTATTACAAGACGCTCGAGAACCTCTATATCTCGGAGTGGTCACCCTTGCCCCGGTTCACCACGGAGCTTCAGGCCGCCACCGGGCGCGTGCGAGGGGCGGATCTGCGGGTCGAGGTGACCGGCGACACGTGGTCGGCGTACGTCACGTACGGGCTGGCCTCCGTTGATTACGAGGCCATGCAGGAGGAGCTGGCCCTGTGGTTCGGCGCCGAGACGGTGACGTTCCGTCCGCCGCACGATCGCCGGCATCAGGTCAACGCCCTCATTCAGGCCGACCTCGGCGGGTTCGATCTCGCCATCCGGTGGAATTTCGGCTCCGGCCTGCCCTACAACCAGGTGCAGGGTTTCGATTCCTTTCTGCTCCTCGACGGCCAGGTGGATGTGGAGACCGAACCGGGCGTCCGGCGCGTGATCTACGACCGGCCCTATGGCGGCGTCCTCCCGGCCTACCACCGGCTCGATGTGTCGGTGGACAGGGCGTTTCCCTTCGAGGGAGGCGTATTCACCGCGCAGGCCGGCGTGCTGAACGTGTACGACCGTACCAATCTGTTCGCCCTCGATCTGTTTACCCTCAAGCAGACGAACCAGCTGCCCATCGTCCCGATCGTCGGGCTCAAAATCGAATTCTGACCATGCGCGGAAGATACTTGGCCGTGGCGGCGTTGCTGTGCCTGCCGGTGCTCGCCGGATGCGAGGATACCCCGAACCCCTTCGTCGGGATCGAGGAGCCGTACACCCTGTACGGTTACCTGAACCCGCGCACGAGCCGGCAGACGCTGCGCGTGATCCCCATCGAACAGCGGATCGACGCCGGCCAGACCGCCGAGGTCGACGCCATCGTCACCTCCACCCGCCTGGCCACGGGCGAACAGATCACCTGGCGCCCCACCTACGTCCTGTTCGCGGACAGCACGTACGGACACGTCTTCGTCGCCAACTTCCAGCCGGCATACCGGGAGCGCTATCGCCTCGATGTAGTCCGCTCGGACGGTGTCGCCTCGTCGGTCGAGGTGACGACCCCGGTGGATGTGCAGGTGTTGCCGGAATCGAATCCGTCGCCCCTCTTCCTCAGCTACAAGGTGGTGAGTGCCACGCTGCCTAACATCGTCCAGGCCGACATCGTCTACGACGCCGTGCGGCTCCAGCCGCTCTCCAGCCGGGAGAATCCCATCCGCTGGCCCATCTCGATCTCGTACCGCGGGAAGGAGGAGGCTGCGGAGGATGGGTGGCGCTTCGTCGTCCGGATCGCCGACGACTACCGCGTCGTCGAGGACGAATTCGACGCGCATTGCCTCACGCGGGATTACATCGGCGTCCGCGCGATGCGGTTCACGATCTTCATCGGCGACGACGGCTGGGTGCCGCCTGGCGGCACGTTCGATCCGGAGGCGCTCGCGCAGCCGGACGCGTTCTCCAATGTCGAGAACGGCTTCGGCTACGTCGGCGCCGGCTACCCCGTCACCTTCAACGCCATCCAGCCCGCCGACGTGCTCAGCGCCGCCGGCTTCGCCACCGCCAGCCCCTGCGATCCCGCCCGCACCCCGCTGACGGATCCGTCGTGCACCGTCATCCCGCCGCCGTGCTGAGAGAGGGGATGCTTGATGCTGGATGCGGGAGAGGATAATACGCGATGGTCGCAAGTCGATCCGTACGCGTTATCGCATCCCATATCCCGTATCCCACACCCCGTATCCCGCACACCCTCCATCCCCTACTTCTGCAGCGCCTGCCGGCTCGAACTGACGAGTGCCGAGGCCTGCTGGGAAACGGCGAGCGGGAGCCGGCTCAGGTTGTCGTTGACGAAATTGATGGCGCGCTCGATCTCCTTGCGCGCATCGGTATTGCCTTCTTCCTGCGCGAGAAACCGCATCGCGGCATTCAGCTGGTGCAGGATGGCGGCGTCTTCGCTCACCCGCGCGGCGGTCTCGAGGCGGTCGGCCGCCCGCTCGGCGGCGGCCATCGTGGAGCGGTACCGGCCGGCGCGCTGCTCGTGCAGATCGGCGCGCGCATCCAGGCTCGCCGCCTCCTGTTCCAGGTACAGCGCCAGCTGCTCGACCGCCTCGGCCTCGCCTTCGGCGAGCTGCTTCACCTCGCCGGCGTAGGTCTCGAACGCCGCGATCGCGTCGTTGCGGGCCGTCTCGGATTCAATGCCCTGCACCGTCGGTACGGCCACTGTGTCCACCGCGCCGAAACGGAACGGGATGCGGAGCGAGAGGGCGTTGCTCCAGTTGCCGATGGCGTCGCTGTGCTCCTGCATCCGGTTCACCTCGCGCTTGGCGTCGTTCAGCACGCTCGTCGACTCGTCGTTGCGACGTTCGGATTCCTTGCGTTTGTCGCGTGCCTCGTCGCGCAGCGCCTTCGCCCGCTTCAGCTCGGTATCCGCTTTTTTGTCGTGCTCCTTCACATCCTTCCGCATCTCGGAGGCCCGTTTGGCGAGCCGCTCGGCCTCTTCGCAATCCTGTTTGGCGGCCTCGATGCTCAGCGCCATGTCGCCCTTCCAGCGGGTGATGTTCGGCGCGTCACACGACACCTTGATCTGTCCATAGCTCGTCCCGGCGAGGACGAACCATCCAGCGAACAGGAGCGTGGCGATGCGAGAGGAGGAAAATCGCATGGGAGAGCCTTCGGGATTGATTCGTGGGATGAAGATCGCCCCGGCACCGCTCGAGAACCGCGCCAGCCCGGCGCGCGATGGATCGTGATCCGGCGGGATGTCGTTGATAAACAGGCGGTTAGGCCTCGGTGGGATGCGCGGGCGACGCCGGCGGGCTGTTGCATTATACAACAGAAAACAATGCAGTGCCGCCGGTCAGTGCGCGAGCGCCTGCTGGATCTTCGCCCACACGCCGGCATCCACGGGGATCCCGTGCGCCAGATTGTCCCGCCGCGTGGCGAGCGTGCGCTCGCCGGGGTAATGCACCGATTGCCCCGGGACGGCCGGCGACGCATGGAGATGCGCCACCGTCTCGTCGGCGATGCGCGCGACGAAGGCCGGCGAGAGCGGTTTGATGGCGATGAAGACCTGCGAAAGGCTGCGCTCCAGCAGCGGGTCGGTCGCGATGGTGCAGGTCGCGTCGCCACCGGAGAGGCCGGCGGCGACCAGGTCGAGGACGATCGACAGCGCCGACCCCTTCCAGTAGCCGATCGGCAGCGCCCGGCCGCTTTCCTCGATCGCCGCAGGGTCGTCGGTCAGGGCGCCCGCCGCATCGAAACCGCCCGGCACGGGCAGGCGCTGCCCCTTCTTTTTGTAGGAGTCGAGCGCTCCGTACGAGAACTGCGACATCGCCATGTCGATGACCACGTGGCCTTCCGGACGCGGCAGCGCCATGACGATCGGGTTGTTGCCGATGCGCGGGGACAGGCCGCCCCAGGGCGGGAGGTTCTGGTTGGTGTTGGTCCAGCACAGCCCGATGAAGCCGGCGTCGGCGGCCTGCCAGCCGTACGTGCCGCCCCGCATCCAGTGGTTCGTATGCCGCAGCGCGACCGCGCCGATGCCATGTTCGCCCGCCAGTTCGAGGGTGCGGGCCATGCAGGCATGGGCGACGACGTTGCCCGGTCCCATCCCGCCGTCCCATTGCTCAAACCCGCCGTGGCCGGCGATGCGGCTCGGTTTCGCATCCACCACGATCGAGCCGTTGTCGATCATGGCGAGCACACGGGGCACCCGGTTCAGCCCGTGCGAATACACGCCGTCCCGGCTCGTTTCCGCGATCAGCCGCGCGCTGAGCGCCGCTGCCTCGGGGGGATACCCTTTGTGGAGAAAGAGGCGCTGGAGGGTGTGTACGAGGTCGTCGAAGGGGAGGCGCATGGCGAAGGAATCAACGGGTGGATAGGTCGGCCAGGATGGCGTCGATGACGCGTGTCGTGCGAAGCGCGCTCTCGCCGGTGCTCGCGCAGACGCCCTGGCCAAGCAGGTGCGCCACCACGCTCGCGATGAGCGGCTGGTGCACATGCGGGGGATCGGGGTGTTCAGTGCATACTTCGCCGGTGCCGGTGACGAGGCGAAGCGGGCCGGGGCGAAAGAAGGGCATCGAGACCTCGCCCTCCGAGCCGTACACGGTCACACCTTCTTCCTCGCGCGCAGTGGCATAGCCGCAAAGCCCGTTGGCGATCACGCCGCCGCCGAAGCGCAGGCTGAAGGATACCGCATCCTCCGCGGCATACCGGCCGGCCTGGTGGACGGCGATGCCCCGCGCCGCTTCGGCCGGGCCGAATACATGATCCAGCCAGTCGAGCGTATGGGATTGCATATCGACAAAAAAGCCGCCGCCGTTGACCGTGGGGTCCACCTTCCAGGGTTGCGCCGGCATCTGGCCCTCGCGCAGGAAATGCCGGATCGAGACCACCCGCGGCGCGCCGATGGCGCCCGACTGGATCAGCCGGCGCATGGCTTCGAACCGGGGCAGCGCGCGCCGATAATACGCCACGAACAGCGGCACGCCGGCGCGCGCGCAGGCATCGATCATCCGCCGGCACGCCGCGGCGTCAGGCGCCATGGGTTTCTCTACCAGCACGGGCTTGCCGGCGCGCGCCGCGGCCACCGTGTAGACCTCGTGCGTGTCGGGCGGCGTGGCGACATAGATCGCGCTCACCTCGGGGTCGTCGATCAGGGCCTGCGCGTCGTCGTACCACCGGGGGACGCCGTGGCGCTCGGCGTAGTCGCGCGCTTTTCCGGCGTCGCGGCGCATGACAGCCACCAGCGAGGCGTTCGCCGTCTTCCGAAGCGCCGGCCCGCTCTTGACCTCCGTAACGTCGCCGCATCCGATGATGCCCCAGGCAACCGTATCCATCGCATTACTCCATGTGGGTGGACGTGCTTCAAGGTTCAAGGTGTAAGGGTCTAGGTTTAAGGGAGGGTACCTTGAACCTAGAACCCTGAACCTTGAACCTCGAACTACTCGGCGAACTTGTAGCCGAGGCCGTGCACGGTGAGGATGTACTGCGGGTGCCGGGGATTGGGCTCGAGTTTCTGACGGAGCCAGGCGACGTGGACGTCGATCGTGCGCGTGGAGGGGAGGGAATTGTAGCCCCAGACCTCGTTGAGGAGTTCGTCGCGGGACAGGGTGGCGCCGCGGTGTTCGATGAAATACCGCAACAGCTGGAATTCCTTGGCGGAGAGATCGACGATGTCGCCGGCGCGGCGCACCTCCGCGCGGCGGAAGTCCACCTCGACGTCGCCGAATTGATGAACCTCGGCGGTCTGGTGGCCGTTCGTCGTGCCGGCGCGCCGCAGCAGCGCCTCGATCCGGGCGATCAGCTCGGGCATCTCGAAGGGCTTCGTCAGGTAGTCGTCGGCGCCGATCTTGAGGCCGACGACCTTGTCCACGACCTGCCCCCGCGCCGTAAGCATCAGGATCGGGGTGCGGATATCGCGCTTCCGCAGCTCCTGGCAGACATCGAAGCCGCTCTTTTTGGGGAGCATGACGTCCAGCAGAACCAGCTCGAACGATTCCGACAGGGCCGTCTGCAGCCCGGACTCGCCGTCGCCGCGGCTCGTCACGCTGTACCCTTCGCTCGCCAACCGATCGGTCAGGGTGAGCACGAGGCCCGGCTCGTCTTCAATCAGCAGAATGCGCTTGCTCATGCTTTCAGGGGTGATGCCGCCGTCTCGGGCTCTTCCATGGTTCGCAGCGGGATGTGCAGGGTGAACGCGCTGCCCTTGCCGGGCTCGCTCACCACCGACACGCGTCCGCCGTGTGCTTCGGCCGTCGACCTGACCAGGCTGAGGCCGAGTCCGTTGCCGTGGATCTGCGCCTCGCGGACGGCGTGCCCGCGGTAGAAACGGTCGAAAATGTAGGGCAGCTCGGAGGCGGGTATGCCGCTCCCCTTGTCGCGCACCGTGATCTGTACTTCCGGCCCTTTGCCGTTCTTCGCCACCTGCGCCTCGATGCCCAGCCAGGTGCTTTGATCGCTGTATTTGATCGCGTTCGTGATCAGGTTGCGGAGCGCCGTCTGGATCGACCGGTCGTCGATGACGAGTTCGGGGAGGTCGGGGGCGATGTGTTTCGAGACGGTGAAGTCGGCTTCGCGCAGAGCGCCGTCGCAGGATGAAATCGCCTGTTCGATGGTGTTCGTCAACGACGCCTGCCGGAAGGTGTACCGTTTTCGGCCAGACTGCACGCCGGCGAGTTCGAGCACCTGCTCGACCATCTCCGTCAGGCGCCGGCCTTCCTTGCGGATCAGGTCGCCATAGCGTTTCGACTGATCTGCGTTCTGCACGACGCCGTCGGCCAGGTTCTCGGCCGCGGAGTGGATCACGGCCAGCGGAGTGCGCAGCTCGTGCGAGATGCCGGCGACGAATTCCATCTGCTGCTCGGCCAGGATGCGCGCCCGACGCGAGGAGTTATAAAGCAGCGCCACGGCCGACCCGAGCAGCAGCAGGATGCCGAAGCTCATGAAGAGGTTGCGGGTGCGGTTCGCCCGGACAGAGGCCTCGAGCGAGCCGGCGCGGTGCTTGAGCAGCATCTTCCAGGCATGCCGGCCGTCATCCTCGTTGTTCGCGGTGCTGTCCGCCGGCGCACGCTGCGGCGGCATCGGGTTCCGGTCCATCGCCTCGTCCTGCAGCCGCGACAGGGCGCTCAGCAGGTAGTCCGTCGTCAACTTGCCCTCGACATCGTTTTCGCGCGCCATACGGAGCACCGCCTGGAGCGGGAAAGGCGCTTCGTGGGCGACCGTTTCGTAGGCGAGGCTGTCGTGGAGGGCGGGCCACCACCCGGACTCCGCGCGGGTCAGCAGCAAGTTGGCGAAACTACTGTCCCGGTTGGCCAGCGCCGTATAGCCGCGGACGATCATCGAGCTGGGGGTGAGGGGCTGGCGCTGCCAGAAAAACCCCCCGCCGAGGTAATGCACGGCGTCCGGGCGCTTGAAATCCTCCAGGGTAAGCGTCGTGTCCGACCGGAAGATGACCTGATTCGCATCGTCCTGGCTCACCACCATCACGTTGTACCCCATGTCGTCGTTGGTCCCCGCGAACTCGGCGGCGAGGTTGGTCAGCATGGAATCGACGAGGTACGACCTGTTGAGCAGCAGCAGGGTGTGGCCGGCGCGCCCCTGAATGGTGGCGTCGAGGTTCGAGAGCAGGTCTTCGGCGGCGATCTCGGGATCGATGGAGATGGGGATGGGGATCGCGGGCGTTTCGGCGAGCAGCGAGGCATTCCGGGCGCGAAAGGCCTGCAGCGCGGCGTCGGCTTCCTGGGGGTCGAGGGCAGGCGTCGCCTCAAGGGCCTTGCGCTGCAACTCGTTGCGGAGCACGATGTACTCGCGCCAGGGCAGCAGCCGGTCGGGCCACGGGATCTCATGGAGCGTGCCGGTGGATGGATCCAGTTCGTGCAGGCGGACGGCGTGCCGGCTCTGGTAATCGATCCAGTACACGTGCTCGATAAGCGACGGATGTTCGGTCATCCGCTCCCAGTGTCGGTAGTTCAGGGCGAGCTGGTTCGCGACCTCGTCCGTCGAGCCGGCGAGGCTGACGCGGAACAGCCACCGGAGCGGCGAAATCTCCCGGTCGAAGGCGTCGTGGAAGTATTCGGCGCCGGTGTTCAGATTCGCGCGCATCCGCTCCAGTTCGCTCGCGCTCAACTGGCCGATCCAGCGGTACTGTAGAAAGGCGAGTCCGGGAAGCAGGATGGCCATGCTCACGGCCATCAGGAGCATCCAGGAAGGTTTAATGCGATTGAACATGGCGCATGACGGCAGGAGGGTGCATGGCCTGAAAACGGGCCACGCGCGTGTCAAGTTCTTGGCCGGGGTACAATTTACAACTTTAACAGTCGGTTAACACCCCACGCCGGCGCGCGACGCGCGGCGCGTGCAGCGGCTTGAATCAAAGTAGGTGATTTGCCGTTGATGTGTGCCTGAACGATCCGGAGAACGGGATCGGGCACATCCGACCGCTTCTCTGCAGCACCTCAATCCAAGATCCCCTACGTCCCCATGTCCCGTCGCACGAAGATCATCTGCACCCTAGGTCCTGCCTCCTCCGATCCCGGCACCATCCGTGCGTTGATCGATGCCGGGATGGACGTCGCGCGGCTTAATTTTTCGCACGGTTCGCACGAGGATCACCGCAAGCGCATCCTCGACGTGCGCGAGGCCGCCGCCGCCGCCGGCCGGGACGTGGCGATCCTGCAGGACCTCCAGGGGCCCAAAATCCGTGTCGGAGACATCGACAACGGCGCCATGCTGATCCACAAGGGGCAGCGGCTCGTGCTCACCCCGGATCCGGACGGGCAAAGCGAAGATCGCATCTACGTCAGCTATGCCACCCTCGCGCGCGACGTCGATGCCGGCGGCCGCATCCTGCTGGACGACGGCCTGCTGGAACTCCAGGTGATGGGGTTGGAAGGTGAGGATGTCGTCACCGAAGTGATCGTGGGGGGCATGCTGCGTTCCCGAAAAGGCGTCAATCTGCCCCACATCCGCACGTCCACGCCGGCGCTCACCGAGAAAGACATCGCCGACCTCGAGTTCGGTCTCTCCATGGATGTCGACCTCATCGCCCTCTCGTTCGTCCGCGACGAGACCGACGTCGCCAACCTGGTGCAGCGCATCCGGACGTCCGGCAAACAGGTGCAGGTCATCGCGAAGATCGAGAAGCCCGAGGCCGTGCAGAACATCGATCAGATCATGAAAAAGGCCGACGGCATCATGGTGGCCCGCGGCGATCTCGGGATCGAGATGCCGATGGCCCAGGTGCCCACCACCCAGAAGATGATCATCCGCAAGTGCCGGCGGGCGGCCAAGCCGGTCATCACCGCGACGCAGATGCTCGAAAGCATGATCGAAAACCCGCGCCCCACCCGCGCCGAAGCGAGCGACGTGGCCAACGCCGTGTACGACGGCAGCGACGCCGTTATGCTGTCGGGGGAGACGGCAGCCGGCAAACACCCGACGCGGGTGGTCGAGGCGATGTCCCAGATCATCCTCGAAACGGAGCGGCAGGGTTTCCAGATGCCGCTGGGCCCGGAATCGGAATGGATATCGAAGGCCCTGACCGAATCGGTCAGCTATACGGCCTATCAGCTGGCCTGCCAGGTGGGCGCGAGCGCGATTGCCTGCCTGACCAGCTCCGGCACGACGGCCCGCTCGATCGCACGCCATCGGCCAGGAATGCCGCTTTACGCCTTTACAAACCATGAAAAGGTCGTCAAGCAGCTGGCCCTGCTCTGGGGAACAAAAGCCTTTGCGATTCCTTTTCAACGGGATACCGATCAGGGCGTCAAACTGGTGCACGACCTGCTGAAGAAACACCAGCTCGTCTCCCCCGGAGACCGCGTGGTGGTCACCGCCGGTATGCCGCTCCCCGCTCGCGGGCGCACGAATATGATCCACGTCACCCAGGTCTAGCCCAAACGCGTATTGCAACGGTAGCTACCATCGTTGTCCCTTTACCAGCCGACGGAGAGGCGGAGCCAGGCGCTCCGCCCGCCTACATGCAATGCGACATCTCACCCCAGGTCCAGACTCTTCCCCATCGCGGCGGCCGGCGTTTTATCGCCGCCGGCTGATCCTGATGCTCTCGGCCTTCCTGATGCTGGCAACCGGCTGCAAGGAGGGCTCGTTCATCGGCCGCCGGTACGAGAACTTTACGGCGTATTACAATACCTTCTACAATGCGCGGAAGACGTACGCGGAAGGGGTGAAATCGGTCGAGCGCACGGCCAACCAGGGCATCGATCGCACGATCTATCTCTCCATCTTCTACAAGCCCGAACGCGTCGCCAACCAGCAGGAGTTCAACGACGCGATCAAAAAAAGCGCGGACGTGCTCCGGGAGAATCCGGGCTCCAAATGGGTCGACGACGCGCTGCTGCTCATCGGCAAGTCCTATTTTTATCTCGAGAACTATGTCGGCGCCGAGGAAAAATTCCAGGAGGTGATCTCGATCGGCGGGCCCCTGGAGGATGAGGCGCGTTTCTGGCTCGCGCGGACGCTCATCGCGTCGAACTCGTTCGACGAGGCGATGAATCACCTCGAATTCAGCCTGAGCATGGAGGGGATGTCCCGCAAGTGGGCGTCGCTGCTCCGCCTCGCGCTCGGTGAGCTGCACGTGCGTCAGAACGCCTGGGAAGAGGCTTCCCTCGAACTCGAGCGCGGCCTCGAGCGCGTCTCGGATGGGACGACCGCCTCCCGGGCTTCCTTCCTGCTCGGACAGGTGTACGAGTCCCTGCAACGGTACGACAAGGCGATGGAGGCCTATCGCCGCGTGCAGCGCTACAAACCCGAATACGCGCTTTCGTACGCCGCCATGGTGAGCGAAATCCGCGTGGAAGCCCAGCACGGCAATCCCGAACTGGCGTTGCGCCAGGTGCGCAGCATGGAACGGGACGACAAGAATTTCGACAACCGGGCCGAACTCGTCTATCTGCGCGGCCGGGTCTACCAGGCGATGCGGCTGGGCGATCAGGCGTACACCGTCTTTGAAGGATTGCTTTATTCCGACGATCGCACCCTGAATGCGAATGCGATCAAGGGCAAAATCCACTATGCGATGGGCGAACTGTATCGCGACGTGTACGTGGACTACAACTATGCCGCCGCGCACTTCGATACCGCCCGGGCGTCCCTCCAGTCGGGCAACCGCCGGCAGGCTCCCGGCGCCGCCGCCATCCAGTATGCGCCGGAAGCCATCACCGACGGCGAGAAACAGGCCGAAGTCTTCGGCAGCTTTTATACGGTCCATAACAAACTCGTCAACCTGGATTCGCTGATGCGACTGGGCGAGCTGGATGAGGAGACCTTCGAGGCGTTTATCCTGGATCTGCGCAAAAAGAAGGCGGAAGAAATTCTCGAAGAACAGCGCCTCCAGGCGCGCCGGCAGGCGGAGCAGCAGTTCCAGCAAATCTCGAACGTGGCGGATCGGAGCGGCAAACAGCTCGACCAGTTCGCCGCGGCGGCGTCGTCGTCCTCGTCCCAGGGCGATGCCGACTCGGGCTTCCTCTTTTATAAGGACCGGATCCGGCTGCAGGAAGGACGCCTCAATTTTATCGCGAAATGGGGAGACCGCCCCCGTGTACCTAACTGGCGCCGGCTCGACGCGGTCAACTCCGCCGCACACTCGGCGCAGAGCGCCACGGCCGATTCCGTCGTCATCAGTGCCCGCCAGCAACTGCTGGATGACATGGAGCTGCCGCCCGTCGACTACTCCGCCGTGCCCCGCGACGAGGAGAGCCGCGCGGCGATGGAAGAACAGCGCGCGCAGGTCCGCTATGAACTGGCCAACGTGCTCTTCCTCTCCATGGAGCGCCCCGATTCCGCGGCCACGTGGTACCGCATGGTAATCGAGGACACCGGCGATCTGCCCGTGGCCCAACGCGCCTATTACGCCCTCGCCGAGGTGCAGCGCGCCCTGGGCGATACGCTTGCCGCGCAGGGTCTGTATGCGCGGGTTCTTGATCTCTTTCCGAGCAACGACTTCGCCGGGCGGGTCCGCGAACAGCTGGGCATGGCGCCGATCGAGGTCATCGAGGTGCCGGACTCCACCGCCCTCGCCGATGCCGCCTACGACCGCGCTTACGACATGTGGAACGCCAGACAGTACGGACGCGCCATCGAGGAGATGATCCTCGCCGCCGAGGCCTATCCGTCCAGCGACATCGCCCCGCGCGCGATGCTGGCGATCGGGGCCATGTATATGGAATGGGCGGATGCCGACAGCCTCGACATCTATGCCCTGCCGGTGCCGGATCTGCCCGACTCCCTGCTCGCGCATCTCGCCTTCGTCGATACGCTCAAGACGACCCTGCCCCCCGTGCCTCCCACGACCCCGGCTCAAGCGACCCCGGCTGCGGAGAACGGCGCGGCCGGCGTGACCCCACAGAAAGAGGGAGCGCCCGCCGACACCCTGGCTTCCGCTCAGCGTCGTGTTATCCCTCCCCGGACGGCACGGCCCGCCACGCCGGCGTCCGATACGTCGGCGTCGGGGCAATCGGCGCTGCCCGATTCCGCCGCCGTCGCCGCGGCACTGCCGGCCGATTCGACCACGACGGCAGCGGTCGACTCAGTGCGGGTCGACACAGTGCGGGTCGACAAAGTGCGGGCCGACACGATGCGGGCCGACACGGTGCCGGCGATGACGCCCGATACGCTGGCGACGCCCGTAGCGCCGGGGCGGGCGCGCGTGTTGACGCACGCCGAAAAAATGGCCGCCGTCCGCCCGGTCTGGGCGCCGATACGAATCGACAGGATATATGCGGCGATTGTCGAGCGCTATCCGCGTACCCCGTATGCGGACGTCGCCAACCGCCGGCTCAGCGCCATTGCCGAGCTGCGTCCCGAGCAGGAGGTGCAGGAAATGATCGAACAAATCCAGCAACAGGCGGAATTCGATGCGATGACGCCCGAGGAACGCATGTTCAAGGGGCCCGAGCCCATCGATCAGGCCGCAGAAGGCTGGGTGTTCGTGGTCGCCTCGTTCGCCGATCAGGAACGCGCGGCCGGCGTGATGAAAGAGTATCAGGAAAAAGGGTACCGCAGCGGCGTTATGAAGGCGCCGACCAGGTACCGGGTCATACTGGGGCACTTCCCAACATTGGACGAGGCGCGTAACGTACTCGCCGCGCACAAAGACGAGTTTCCCCCCAATACATGGTTTCTGGATCTGCAGAAACCGCGATGAGACTGGACCATGCGATGGATTGACGGCGCCCCGCAAGCCGTGTGCCAGAGGAACTAAAGCCCATTTTGAAAGGTTCGGCTTGGACGTACCAGGACACCCGGCCTGGACGCTGGGCGTAGATACCGGGTAAGCCCACCTACATCCTTTTTTCGAATCACGACGTAGAAAGACGCAGTAGCGAGAACGCCTGCCGCTAAAGAAACGCACTTTTAACCTTAGGACGCGTCCCCATGGCTCAGAACGAGCGCGAAAATACTGATTTCCCTTCCGGCGGTGACGGCAATCGGATGAACGATCGCCGGAATCGGTTCTCGTTGTGGATTTATCTCATCGTGTTTCTGGCGCTGCTGGCTAATTTCCTGTTCTTTTTGAGCGGAGAGGATCCCAATCGCATCGACTACAGCACGTTCCTCGAGCATGTCCGCAACGGGTATGTGGAAAAAGTGGAGATCGTCGGCGATACCCGCATCAACGGGATGTATACCGAGCAGGCCGCCGAACAGGGTCATGTGAAGCTGGCCAAACCCCGGCAGGACTTTCTCGGCGGGGTATCCGAAGGCTCCACGCGGCGGTTTACGACGATCAAATCGTCCGAGGAGCCGATCAGCGACTTTCTGAGCGAGCACAACGTCGCGTTCAGTTTCGAATCCGAGAACAACTGGTTTGGCGGCATGCTGACCTGGGTGTTTCCGCTGTTGATCATCGTGGCGCTCTGGATGTTCTTGATTCGCCGCATGAACCCCGGTTCGCAGGTCCTGAATATTGGCAAGAACAAGGCAGTCCTCTTCGACGCCATGGGCGATCAGACGATCACCTTCAAGGATGTCGCCGGCCTGGACGAGGCCAAGGAGGAGGTCGTCGAGGTCGTCGAGTTTCTCAAGAATCCGAAGCGATTCACCAAGCTCGGCGGCAAGCTGCCCAAGGGGGTGCTCCTGGTGGGGCCTCCGGGTACGGGCAAGACGCTGCTGGCCAAGGCCGTCGCCGGCGAGGCCGGCACGCCGTTCTTCTCCCTCTCGGGCTCCGACTTTGTCGAGATGTTCGTCGGCGTCGGCGCCGCGCGTGTGCGCGACCTGTTCCGGCAGGCGAAGGAGAAGGCGCCCTGCATCATCTTTATCGATGAGATCGACGCCATCGGCCGTTCGCGTGGCCGCGGGATGATGATGGGCGCGAACGACGAGCGCGAGAATACGCTCAACCAGATTCTGGTGGAGATGGACGGGTTCAATACCGACAAAGGCGTCATCATCATGGCGGCGACCAACCGGCCCGACGTGCTGGACTCGGCGCTGCTGCGTCCCGGCCGCTTCGACCGCCAGATCCTGATCGACAAACCCGACCGGAAAGAGCGCGAGGAGATCTTCCGCGTGCACACCCGCAACCTCATCCTGTCGAAGGAAGTCGACGTGGGGGTGCTGGCCAGCCAGACGCCGGGCTTCGCCGGCGCGGAGATCGCCAACGTCTGCAACGAGGCGGCGATCCTGGCGGCCCGGGAAAACAAGGACTCCATCGAGATGGATGACTTCGAGCGCTCGATCGATCGGGTGATCGGCGGGCTCGAGAAGAAGAACAAGATCATCTCGCCGGAGGAACGCAAGATCGTGGCCTACCACGAAGCCGGCCACGCCATTACGGGCTGGTTCCTGCGCCACACCGACCCCGTCGTCAAGGTTTCCATCGTTCCGCGCGGGCTGGCGGCGCTGGGCTATGCCCAGTACCTCCCCGAAGAGCGCTACCTCTACACGCGTGAAGCCCTGATGGACCGGATGACGATGGCGATCGGGGGCCGTGTCGCCGAAAAGATCGTCTTCGGGCAGATCACTACCGGGGCGCAGAACGACCTGGAGCGCATCACCAAGATGTCGTACGCGATGGTGGTCGACTACGGGATGAGCGAGAAGGTCGGAAACATCAGCTTCAACGTCTCCGGGCGTGCGGACGACTCGCCGGTGTTCGATAAGCCCTATTCGGACGAGACGGCGCGCATCATCGACCAGGAAGCGAAGCGGATCATCGAGGAAGTCGAACGCCGCGCGCACCGCCTGCTCGAAGAGAAGCGCGAAAAGCTTACGGAGATGGCCGAGCTGCTGCTGAAGAAAGAGGTGCTGGGGCCGCGCGACCTGATCGAGATTCTCGGACCGCGCCCCTACGGCGAGTATGTATCGTTCAACGGCAAGGGCCACCAGAGCGAAGAAAATGTGGAATCGGCCGCTTCCTGAGGCCGAAGGAAATTCCTGAGGAACACGCTCGATGAGCACTACGTTCATCCCGGCCGCGCGACGCGGAAGGGATGAACGTTTTTTTATGGCGCCCCCTTCGCGCCCGTCGTGTCGGGCTTCACCGGGTGGATACACGCAAAGGGGAACGGGATACGGCCGAGGCGTTGTCTGAATTGCAATTCGATCAATTGATCTATACCAATTGATCGATTGATGCCCGCAAATCTGGCAAAACAGGGCAATATGGCCTCTAATTAACCGTATCTTGAAGAAAAAATTTGAACAAAACACCCCTGTAGAGTATCATACCGGTCTGAAAAAAATTCTCGTTGGTCGGGCGCATGGCAGCAGCCAGTGCCTGACTGATAAACAGTCAGAAGAACGGAAGCTTACGTGCCGACAATTCAGCAATTGGTTCGCAAGGGGCGCCTGAACAAGGTCCGCAAGACGAAGTCCCCTGCCTTGATGAGCATGCCGCAGCGTCGTGGCGTGTGCACGCGTGTGTATACGACGACGCCGAAGAAGCCGAACTCGGCATTGCGTAAAGTGGCGAAGGTTCGCCTCAGCAATAGCGTCGAGGTGATTGCCTATATCCCGGGCGAGGGGCACAACCTTCAGGAGCACTCGATCGTGCTGGTGCGCGGCGGGCGTGTGAAGGACCTTCCGGGCGTGAAGTACCACATCGTGCGCGGTGCGCTCGATACCTCGGGTGTCGATGATCGGCGGAAGAGCCGGTCGAAGTATGGGGCGAAGCGTCCCAAGAAGAAATAGTCTTCTGGATGCGCCGGTGCGCCGTTGCGGTGGCCGGGTGACTCTGGAGCGTTATAAGAAGCTTTCCTATTAGAATTTACACTTATGCGCAGAAGAACAGCAGAACGGCGTACGATATCACCTGATCCGGTATACAATGATCAGCTGGTGTCCCGATTTGTAAGCAGTGTGATGCGGAGTGGCAAGAAGAGCGTTGCTCAGCGCATTGTTTACAAGGCGTTCGATTTCATTGAGGAGCGCACGAACGAGCCGGGTGTGGATGTGTTCAAGAAAGCGGTGAACAATGTGTCGCCGCTGCTCGAGGTGAGGAGCCGGCGCGTTGGTGGCGCTACCTACCAGGTGCCCGTCGAAGTGCGCCCTGACCGTCGTGTTGCGCTGGCGTTTCGCTGGATCATCCAGTACGCCTGGACACGCACGGACAAGAGCATGGCTGTGCGCCTGGCAAAGGAACTGATGAGTGCCGCAGGCGGTGAGGGCGGCGCTATCAAGAAAAAAGACGACACGCACCGCATGGCGGAAGCCAACAAGGCTTTCTCCCACTTCAGGTTCTAACCATACACGGCGCTGCGAGGCTGGCGGCTCATGGCCGCGGGTTGAGCGTGAGATGGCCGCGCAGTACACGTATCCTAGCGAATACCAGAAATGGCTGACACTATAAAAGTTGCCCTCCAGGAAACGCGCAATATCGGCATCATGGCCCATATTGATGCCGGGAAGACGACCACGACGGAGCGCATTCTGTTTTACACGGGGCGGCTGCATCGCATGGGCGAAGTCCATGAGGGGGGCGCCACCATGGACTGGATGGAGCAGGAGAAGGAGCGTGGCATCACGATCACGAGCGCCGCTACGACGTGTTTCTGGAAAGATCACCGGATTAACATCATCGATACGCCGGGCCACGTAGACTTCACGGTGGAAGTCGAGCGGTCCCTGCGCGTGCTCGACGGCGCCATCGCGCTGTTCTGCGCGGTGGGTGGTGTGGAGCCGCAGTCGGAAACCGTCTGGCGTCAGGCCGACAAATACCATGTGCCGCGCATCGCGTTCATCAATAAGATGGACCGCACGGGCGCGAACTTCTACAACGCGATCGACATGATGAAGGAGCGGCTCAAGGCCAATCCTGTTCCGGTTCAGATCCCGATCGGCGCCGGCGACATGTTCCGCGGCGTGATCGACCTGGTCCGCGGCAAGGCGATCGTGTATCACGACGAAGCCCTCGGCGCTACGTGGGACGAGATCGAGATCCCCGACGATCTGAAGAAGGAGGCCCGTCACTGGCGGATCCATCTTCTCGAGGCCATCGCCGAGCACAACGACGAGCTGCTAATGAAGTATCTCGAAGGCGAAGACATTACGCCGGAAGAGATTCGCGCAACGGTCCGCAAGGCGACGATCAGCATGGACATCACGCCGATCTTCTGCGGTACGGCGTTCAAGAACAAAGGCGTGCAGCGCCTGCTCGACGGTGTCATCGACTACCTGCCGAGCCCGCTGGACGTCCCGCCGGTGTCGGGTATCCATCCCCACACCGACGAAGAGATTGCGCGCACGCCGGATCCGGATGGTCCGTTCAGCGCCATCGCGTTCAAGATCATGACCGACCCGTATGTCGGCAAGCTGACGTTCTTCCGCGTCTACAGCGGCACGCTGCAGAAGGGCGGGGCGGTGTTTAATGCATCGAACAGCAAGAAAGAGCGCGTGGGCCGCATCCTGTTCATGCATGCGAACAGCCGTGAGGACATCGAGAACGTCCGGGCCGGCGATATCGCGGCGGCCGTCGGTCTGAAAGATGTGCGTACGGGCGATACCCTGTGCGATATCGACAAGCCGATCCTGCTCGAGCAGATGAACTTCCCCGAGCCGGTGATCCGGATCGCCATCGAGCCCAAGACGAAGGCCGACAGCGATAAGCTGGGCGCCGGTCTGCAGAAGCTGGCGGAAGAAGATCCGACCTTCAAGGTCTCGATCGACCATGAAACCGGTCAGACGATCATCGCCGGCATGGGCGAGTTGCACCTGGAAATCATCGTCGACCGGCTCAAGCGCGAATTCAAGGTCGAAGCCAACGTGGGCAAGCCGCAGGTGGCGTACCGCGAAGCGCTGCAGTCGACCGTGGACGAGCGGTATACGCACAAGAAGCAGTCGGGCGGTCGCGGTCAGTTCGCCGAAATCCAGGTGGAAATCGGGCCGAACGAAAGCGGCGTCGGCATGGACTTCCAGAACGACGTCGTCGGCGGCAACATCCCGAAGGAATTTATTCCGGCCATCGAAAAAGGTCTGCGCAGCGCCCTCATGCAGGGCCCGCTCGCCGGTTATCCGGTGGAAGGGATCAAGGCGCGGCTGTACGACGGCAAGTTCCACGCGGTCGACTCGGACCAGATGTCGTTCGAAATCGCCGGCCGCATGGCGTTCCGCGAAGCGGCGCGCAAGGCGAAGCCGGTGCTGAAAGAGCCGATCATGGAAGTCGAGGTGGTAACGCCCGACGAGTACATGGGCGACGTCATCGGCGACCTCAACAGCCGGCGCGGCCGGATTGAGAGCCTCGGGCAGCGCAACGACGCCCAGGTCATCAAGGCGCTCGTTCCGCTGTCCGAAATGTTCGGATACTCGACGGACATGCGCTCGATCACCCAGGGCCGCGCCATCTACAGCATGCAGTTTCATAGCTATGAAGCGGTGCCGAAGAGCGTTGCCGACGAAGTGGTGGCGGCCTCCACAGGCGTGGCGGCGTAACGCACTCCACGACGGACACCAGCATAATCTTAACGAATAAGTTTAACCGACACTGTTATGGCGAAAGAGACGTTTCAACGGAACAAGCCCCACGTGAACGTAGGGACGATTGGTCACGTGGATCATGGTAAGACGACGCTGACGGCGGCGATCACGAAGGTTCTCGCGGAGCGGATGGGATCGGGCGAAGTGCGTTCGTTTGATTCGATCGACAACGCGCCGGAAGAGCGCGAGCGCGGTATCACGATTGCGACGGCGCACGTGGAGTATGAGACGGACAATCGTCACTACGCGCACGTGGACTGCCCGGGCCACGCGGACTATGTGAAGAACATGGTGACGGGAGCGGCCCAGATGGACGGTGCGGTGCTGGTGGTAGCGGCGACGGACGGCCCGATGCCTCAGACGCGTGAGCACATCCTGCTGGCTCGTCAGGTGGGTGTTCCGTACCTGGTGGTGTTCATGAACAAGGTCGACCTGGTGGACGACGAGGAGCTTCTGGAGCTGGTGGAGATGGAAGTTCGTGAGCTGCTGAGCCAGTACGAGTTTCCGGGCGACGACGTGCCGGTGATCCGCGGCAGCGCGCTGGGCGCGCTGAACGGGGAGAAGCAGTGGGAAGAGAAGATCATCGAGCTGATGACGGCGGTCGACGAGTACATTCCGACGCCGGAGCGCGACAAGGACAAGCCGTTCCTGATGCCGATCGAAGACGTGTTTTCGATCACGGGCCGCGGCACGGTGGTGACGGGTCGTATCGAGCGCGGCGTGATCAAGGTGGGTGAGACGGTGGAGATCATCGGCATCCGCGAGGAGAAGATCACGACGACGGTGACGGGCGTTGAGATGTTCCGCAAGCTGCTGGACAGCGGTGAGGCGGGTGACAACGTGGGTCTTCTGCTTCGCGGTACGGGCAAGGACGACGTGGAGCGCGGCATGGTGGTGTGTAAGCCGGGCAGCGTGAAGCCGCACAAGTCGTTCGAGAGCGAGGTGTACGTGCTTTCGAAGGAAGAGGGCGGTCGTCACACGCCGTTCTTCAAGGGGTACCGCCCGCAGTTCTACTTCCGTACGACGGACGTGACGGGCGACATCGAGTTGCCGGCGGGCGTCGAGATGGTGATGCCGGGCGACAACACCCAGTTCACGGTGCAGCTGATCCAGCCGATCGCGATGGAGGAAGGGTTGCGCTTCGCCATCCGCGAAGGCGGCCGTACGGTCGGCGCCGGCGTTGTGACGAAGATCCTCGACTGAGATAAACAGGCCCTGGTCGTCGGTCGCCGAATCGGTGACCGACGACCGGCGACCAGTGATTACGAACAAGAGAGCACAGATGGCAAGTCATCAGAAGATTCGAATCAAGCTGAAATCGTTTGATCACAGCCTGATCGATAAGAGTGCAGAAAAGATCATCCGCACCGTCAAGCAGACGGGCGCGGTGGTGAGCGGCCCGATTCCGCTTCCCACACGGAAATCGATCTACACCGTACTTCGCAGCCCGCACGTGGACAAGAAAAGCCGCGAGCAGTTCGAGACGCGTAGCCACAAGCGCCTGATCGACATCCTGTCGACGAGCAGCAAAACCGTGGATGCGCTCATGAAGCTGGAGCTGCCGAGCGGTGTCGATGTCGAAATCAAAGTCTGACCCAAGCTACCCCCAGCGATGAAGCGTATTTTTTCCATACTGCCGGCCCTGGTTGCCACGCTGTTGCTCTCCTTCATGGCAACAGGTTGCGACAGCTCCGAAGATCCGACCGATCTGTCGCAGTTCATCGGGTCCTGGCGGCTGGTCAGCGCCAGCGACGACACCGGTGACAAGACGGCTGTTTTTGCCGCGCTGGGTTCGCTCACGTTGGACCTGAACGAAGACGGCACGCATGTGCTCGCGGTCGACCTCACGGATCCCGAGGCGGATGACGTCAATCTGGCCGGTACCTACACGGTCAACGACATTGCCCAGCAGCTGCTGCTCGCGATCACCTTCAGCGGCGTCCCGTTCAACCTGACCTTCGACTATGTCATTCAGGATGCGGACACGGTGGTGCTCACGGCCAACAGCACGGTGATTGCTGCGCTGCTCGGCGCGGAGGCCGGCGCGCTGCTGGAAGGCGACGTCACGCTGACCATCGAACGCACGAGTTGATACAGGCCTTAGGCCACACCTTATAGACAACGGTCTGCTTGCGGGCCGAGGCAAACGAATCGAATAGAGCCATGAGTAGCGGATTGATCGGGAAAAAGATAGGGATGACCAGCATTTTCGATGAAGCTGGAAACAGTATCCCGTGTACGGTCATTGAAGCCGGCCCGAATGTGGTTACCCAGGTCAAATCGACCGAAGGCCCCGACGGGTACGATGCCGTGCAGTTGAGCTTTGGCGAGCGCAAGGAAAAGCGCACCACCAGCGCCATGAAAGGCCACTTCACCAAAGCCAGCACCACCCCCAAGCGGGCCGTCGTCGAATTTCGGGACTTCGAGCGGGAGATCGAACTGGGCGCAGAGGCTCGGGTCGAGGACATCTTCCAGGAAGGCGACACGGTTGACGTCGTCGGGACCTCGAAGGGCAAGGGCTTCCAGGGCGTCGTAAAGCGTCACGGGTTCAGCGGCGTCGGCATGCGGACCCACGGTCAGCACAACCGCGGCCGCGCCCCGGGTTCCATCGGTGCTTCGTCGTTCCCGTCGCGCGTCGTCAAGGGGCTTCGCATGGCCGGCCAGACGGGCAACAAACGGGTTAAGATCCAGAACTTGCAAGTCGTGCGTATCTATCCGGAGCATCAGGTCATCCTGCTGCGCGGAGCGGTGCCGGGACCCAAGAACGGCATTGTGGAGATCCACCGCGCCTGAGCAAAGACCGGTCGTGACGCACTAGCGCCGGCCGAGTAGAAACGCATACCGAATTGAAGAACATGAAACTCAAGGTCCTTCAGAAAGACGGCAAGGAAACAGGGCGTTCCGTTACCCTGGATACGACGGTGTTTGGCATTGAGCCGAACGACCATTCTATCTGGCTGGATGTGCGCCGAATCCAGGCTGCCGCCCGGCAGGGCACGCACAAGGCGAAGGAACGGTCGGAAGTCGCGGGTAGCACGCGCAAGCTCTATCGCCAGAAAGGCACCGGCCATGCGCGCTCGGGCGACATCAAGTCGCCGCTGCGCCGCAGTGGCGGTACGATCTTCGGCCCTCGTCCGCGCGACTATTCCTTCAAGGTAAATCGCAAGACGAGCCAGCTGGCCCGCCGTTCGGCCCTGTCGTACAAGGCGACCGCCGGCGCCATCCAGGTCATCGAGAACCTGCAGATGGACGCGCCGGACACCCGCGCGCTGGTCGACATGCTGAACGCGCTCGGCCTCGCCGGGACGAAGGTGCTCCTGCTTACGGGGGACGTGAACCTGAACGTATACCGCTCGGGTCGCAACGTGCCGAAGCTGCAGGTGATCAACGCCGACGCCGCGTCCACGCTCGACGTGCTGAATGCGCAGGTGCTGCTTCTTTGCGAAGGCGCGCTCGACGGCATCGGTCGTGTACTGGGCGGCGGTGAACCGGCGGCCAAGCCCGCGCGGAAGCCGGCATCCAAAAAAGCGGCGAAAGCCACGACGGAAGCAGCCGAATAAGGCCTGAACTTAACGACGCAAACGTGCTCACGGAGCGATCATGAACAAGCAAGTACTCATTCGGCCCTTTGTAACGGAGAAGATGTCGCGCCTCATGGAGACGCGTCACTACGCCTTCGTTGTGGCTTCGGGCGCGAACAAGATTGAAATTCGCAAGGCGATTGAAGCGCGCTATCCGGGCGTGCAGGTCAAGGAAGTGCGCACGTTGAATGTGCGGGGCAAACGCCGCCGCCAGTTTACGAAGCGCGGTCTGGTGGCCGGCACCACGACGTCCTACAAACGGGCGATCGTGACGCTCCAGCCTGGAAGCGCTGAAATCGATTTCTTTGAGAGCGTGTAACGCGGTAGACGTACGGTAGAGCAATGGCTATTCGACAGTATAAACCAAATACGCCTGGACAACGGCAACGCTCGGTTTCCGCGTTCGACACGATCACGAAGTCGGAACCCGAAAAGAGCCTCCTGGCACCGCTGTCCAACAAGAGCGGTCGAAACAACAACGGACGCATCACCGTGCGCCATCAGGGCGGCGGGCACAAGCGTCGGTATCGTATCATCGACTTCAAGCGGAACAAGGTGGGTATTCCGGCCCGTGTGGCCAGCATCGAATACGACCCGAACCGCAGCGCGCGCATCGCGCTCCTGGTGTATGCGGACGGCGAGAAGCGGTACATCATCGCGCCGAACGAGGTGCAGGTGGGGATGACCGTCCAGAACGGCGCGGACGCACCGCCCGAAGCGGGCAACTGCCTTCCGCTGGCGAACGTGCCGGTCGGTTCGTTTGTCCACGCGATCGAGATGAAGCCGGGCAAGGGCGCCCAGCTGGCGCGTTCCGCCGGCACGTTCGCCCAGCTTACGGCGCGCGAAGGCGCCTACGCCACGCTGCGGCTGCCCTCGGGCGAGACGCGGATGGTGCCGGTGAATTGCATGGCGACGATCGGTACGACCAGCAATCCGGACCACAACAACATTGACTACGGCAAGGCCGGCCGCAAGCGCTGGCTGGGCATCCGCCCGAAAGTTCGCGGTGTCGCCATGAACCCGGTCGATCACCCGATGGGCGGTGGCGAAGGCAAGGCCTCCGGCGGGCATCCACGCTCTCCGAGCGGCGTGCCGGCCAAGGGCTTCAAGACGCGCCGCAAACGCAAACTGTCGGATCGCTACATCATCCGCCGCCGCAAGAAGTAATCGGGCTGCGTCTTTTATTTCCTCAGAGCAACGAGTTGACTCAAGTATCGCATGGCACGCTCACTCAAGAAAGGACCTTTCGTTCACTACAAACTGCAGCGTAAAGTGACGCAGTTGAACGATACCGGCAAGAAGAAAGTGATCAAGACCTGGAGCCGCGCATCGATGATCGCGCCGGACTTTGTCGGTCACACCTTCGCCGTGCACAACGGAAAGCAGTTTATCCCGGTGTACATCACGGAAAACATGGTAGGCCACCGCCTCGGCGAGTTTTCTCCTACCCGCACGTTCCGCGGTCACTCCGGCGACAAGAGAAAGTAGGCGCCGCCCTTTCGCACGATCCTTACACAGTACAGGCCGGTTTCATCCGGCCAGATAAACCGAATCGGTTAGGCTATGCAGGCTAAGGCTGTACGGAAATTTATTCGGAGTTCTCCCATGAAGATGCGCCCCGTGATCAACGTGGTGCGCGGTCAGCGGGTAACGGAGGCGATCAACGCGCTGAACTTCATGCCGCAGAAGGCGACCGATACGGTTCGCAAGACCATCCTATCGGCGGTGCACAACCTGATCGATCAGCATCAGGATCAGCGCATCGACGAAAACGAGCTGGTCGTTCAGGAAATTCGCGTCGACGTCGGGCCGAGCTTCAAGCGGTACCGTCCGGGACCGCGTGGGCGGGCCCAACCGATCCTGAAGCGCACGAGCCACCTGACGGTCGTCGTCGGGACGGTTGGGGCTGCGGAAGGGGAAGAAGCTTAACGGCGCCAGACGCCAGCCGGCGCGTTCGTCGCGCCACACGCAAACTTTAGATAACAGCACAGGACTTTACAGTGGGTCAGAAAACCAATCCGATCGGCTTTCGCCTCGGCATCATCCGGGGCTGGGATTCCAACTGGTATGCGGAAAAGGATTTCGCCGACAAGCTGGTGGAAGACGAAGAAATCCGCAAATACCTGATTGCGCGTCTGAAGCGCGCGGGTCTCAGCCGTGTCGTCATCGAGCGCACGCCGAAACGCGTGATCCTCACGCTGCACACGAGCCGGCCGGGCGTCGTCATCGGACGCGGGGGCGCCGAGGTCGAGAAGCTTCGCGAGGAGCTGAAGAAGCTGACCAACAAGGACATCCAGATCAACATTACGGAGATCAAGCGTCCTGAGCTCGATGCGAGCCTGGTGGCCCAGAACGTGGCCCAGCAGCTGGCCGGCCGCGTTTCCTTCCGCCGCGCGATGAAGCAGGCCATTACGGCCGCGATGCGCATGGGCGCCGAAGGGATCCGCATCAAGGTGGGCGGCCGTCTCGGCGGCGCTGAAATGGGCCGCACGGAGCAGTACCTCGAAGGGCGCGTGCCCCTCCACACGGTTCGCGCAGACATCGACTACGCGGAGGCGACGGCCTTTACGATCTACGGAACGCTGGGCGTGAAAGTCTGGATCTTCCGCGGTGAAGTGATTGGCAAACCCGATCTCAGCCCCAACGTGCAGGCGCAGCGCCAGCAGATGCAGCAGATGCCGCCGCAGCGTCAGCGTCGTCAGCGCAGCGGGGGTGGCGGCGGTGGTCGTGGCCGTGGCGGGAAGCAGGCTTCGGCCGGCAAGCCGTCCGGGGAATAACGCCGTCAAGCGAGATCATTCAACATTTGAACGAGTGTAGGTGACGTCATGTTAATGCCCAAGCGCACAAAGTTCCGCCGCGTCCAGAAAGGCCGCATCAAGGGCAATGCGACCCGCGGAACGCTGATCAACTTTGGTGATTTCGGGATTAAGGCGCTCGAACCGGGACGTATCACGAGCCGCCAGATCGAGGCGGCCCGTATCGCGATGACCCGCCGCATGAAGCGTGCGGGACGCGTATGGATCCGCATCTTCCCGGACAAACCGATTACGAAGAAGCCGGCCGAAACCCGAATGGGTAAAGGCAAGGGTTCGCCCGAGTTCTGGGTAGCCGTGGTTCGTCCGGGCCGTGTCCTGTTCGAAATCGGCGGCAGCATTCCCCAGGATCTGGCCAAGGAAGCGCTCGCCCTGGCGCAGCAGAAGCTTCCGATCAAAACGAAATTCATCACCAGGCCGGATTACCACGAGGTGGCACCCGCCAAGTGACCTATCCCGCCGGGCTATTAACAGGACGCTGAGATGAAAGCGAAAGAAATACGAGAGATGAGCGCCGACGAGATTCGTCAGCGTATTCGCGAGGAGAAGGTGCAGCTGGAGCATCTCGAGTTTCAGCACGCCATTGCCGACGTGCAAAACCCGATTCAGATGCGCCACGCGCGCCGGCTCATCGCCCGTCTGATGACCATCCTCCAACAAAAGGAATCCTCCGCGGCCGAGTCGGCTGCCTGACCACTAACGGGTAGTTGGTGAGGTACGGTATACGGCTCACCAAGCCCCTGCATCCCATGGCAACAGAAGAAGCACCACGCAACAGAAGAAAAGAGCGCATCGGGGTCGTCGTAAGCGCCAAGATGAACAAGTCGATCAGCGTCGCCATCAAGCGGCAGGTCAAGCACCCCATCTACGGCAAGTTCATCAAGCAGACGAGCAAGCTGATGGTGCATGACGAGACGAACGATGCCCGTGAGGGAGACACCGTTCGCGTCATGGAAACCCGCCCTCTGAGCAAAAACAAACGCTGGCGTCTGGTCGAGATCATCGAACGGGCCAAGTGATCACCGCGGCGCAGGCAGCCAGCCGGCCGCCCCGATCCCTGGTATTCGCTCCACGTGTATAGAACTTTTTTTAAGCCATGATCCAGCAGGAATCCAGACTCGCAGTTGCCGACAATAGCGGCGCGAAAGAAGTGCTCTGCATCCGCGTACTCGGCGGCAGCAAGCGGCGCTACGCGCGTGTTGGCGACAAAATCATCGTCAGCGTGAAATCGGCCATCCCGGGCGGCAACGTCAAGAAGGGCGATGTGAGCCCCGCCGTTGTCGTTCGCACCCGCAAGGAGTTTCGCCGGAAGGACGGATCGTACATCCGTTTCGACGAGAACGCCGCCGTGCTGCTCGACAACAACGACGAACCGAAAGGGACGCGTATCTTCGGCCCCGTTGCCCGCGAACTGCGCGAGAAGCAGTTCATGCGCATCGTGTCCCTCGCTCCTGAAGTGCTCTGACCATTTGAACGGCGACGGTCCGGAAGGGCCGGCCAACGAAAACAACCCGTAGCATCATGCCTCGCACGAAGAACAAGCAGAAGAAGCTGCACATTAAGAAAGGGGACATGGTGATGCTGAACAAAGTCATCACCAGTGCGAAGTCGCTTTCATCCGACCGGGAAAAAGGGTATGTCGGTAAAGTGCTTCGGATCTATCCTGAGAAGGATCGCGTGATCGTCGAGGGCGTGAACCTCCGCATTCGCCACACGAAGCCGAATCAGACCTACCCCCAGGGCGGGCGCATCCAGCGCGAAATGCCGATTCACCTCTCCAACGTGATGCCGATCGACGGCAACGGCAACCGTACCCGCGTCGGGCGCAAACGGATCGAAGATCCCGAAACCGGCCGTGGTCACTGGATTCGCATTGCTAAAACCACCGGAGAAGAACTGGATCGCTAGTCGACGCGGAAGGGCGGCAGCAGCCTCCCTGACCTCGCCGTCAGCCTGACCTGTTTAGCGTTAGAACAACCATGGCGTATACACCCAGACTCAAGCAACTGTATCAGGAGAAAGTCGCGCCCGAGCTGATGAAGCAGTTCGGTTACCGCAGCGTGATGCAGATTCCCCGCCTGCTGAAGATCAGCGTCAACAAAGGTGTGGGCGAGGCCACGGGCAACAAGAAGATCCTTGACGATGCCGTGCAGGAGCTTCGCCTCATCACGGGGCAGCAGCCTCAGATCGCGAAGGCGAAGAAGAGCGTGTCGAACTTCAAGCTCCGTGAAGGCATGCCGGTAGGGGTTTTCGTGACCCTCCGGGGCGAGCACATGTGGGAGTTCTACGACCGGCTCGTGACGCTGGCGTTGCCCCGCGTGCGTGACTTCCGCGGCGTGTCCGACCGCTGTTTCGACGGACGCGGCAACTACACGATGGGCGTCAAGGAGCAGATCATCTTCCCGGAGATCAACGTCGACAAGATCGACAAGATCAGCGGGCTGGATGTCTCCTTCGTGACGAGCGCCCGTACGGACGAGGAGGCCATGGCGCTGCTGAAGGCGCTGGGCATGCCGTTCGTTCGCCGGGAGGAAACCCCGGTCGGGGCCTGATCCAAGATTTACGTATCAACCGAATCGTAGAATTCGAACATGGCGAAGAAAAGCTGGATGGCCCGTGAGCGCAAGCGCCGCGCAGCCGTCAAAAAATACGCGGAACGACGCAAGCATCTGAAGGCCATCGGCGACGCTGAGGGGCTGCAGAAGCTCCCGCGGGATGCGAGCCCCGTTCGGCTCAAGAACCGCTGCGCGCTCACCGGCCGTACGCGCGGATACATCCGCAAATTCGGCGTGTCGCGTATTGTATTCCGGGAGATGGCGCTCGCCGGCAAGATTCCGGGCGTCCGGAAGTCGAGCTGGTAATCCATCCTCCAATCGATCAATCGGGCGCGTCGCCACGCAGGCGAAACGGCCCGAAAACATGACCAGACCATGAGTGGAATTTCCGATCCCGTAGCGGATTATCTTACGCGGTTGCGTAACGCGCACCAGGCGCGCCATCGCCACGTCGATGTGCCCGCCTCGAAACTGAAGCGCGCGATGACGCAGATCCTCGTGGAGAAGGGGTTTGTCAAGAACTACCTGGACGTGGATGACGGCAAGCAGGGCCTGATCCGGATTTACCTGAAGTACGACCAGAGCGGCCGGCCGGCTATTCATACGCTGACGCGTGTTTCGAAGCCGGGCCTGCGTAAATACGTCGGGTCGGACGAACTGCCTCGCGTCAAGAACGGGTTGGGAATTGCCATCCTGTCCACGTCGAAGGGCGTGATGACGGACAAGGAGGCTCGCCGCATCCATGTGGGCGGCGAAGTGCTCGCCTACGTTTATTAATCAGCTGCATGTCGCGTGGGCCGAGCCGGCCGCAGCGACTCACTTAGATCTTAGTCAAGGTACGCGATGTCTCGTGTTGGAAAGCTGCCGATAGACTTGAGCAACGGGGTTTCGATCAATGTTGCTTCCAACAACCTGCTGACGGTCAAGGGCCCGAAGGGAGAGTTGAAGCTGCAGGTCGATCCCGATATCAAAGTCGAACAGGAAGACAAGGAGCTTCTTGTCAAGCGGCCCACGGATCAGAAGCGCCATCGGGCGCTGCACGGCCTTTACCGGTCGCTCATCAACAATATGGTGACGGGTGTCTCGCAGGGCTTCAAGAAGGAACTCGAAGTCATCGGCATCGGGTTTCGCGCGGCCGTCAACAACGGCGTGCTGGAGCTGGCGCTGGGGTATTCGCATCCGATTTACTTCCTGCCCCCGCGCGGCGTGGCGCTGGATGTAGATACGAAGCGGGGCAAGAACCCGATCATCATCGTCGAAGGTGTCGACAAGCAGATGGTCGGGCAGGTTGCCGCCAAGATCCGCAATTTGAAACCGCCCGAGCCGTACAAAGGCAAGGGTGTGCGTTACCTCGACGAGGCCGTACGCCGCAAGGCCGGCAAGACCGCCGCTCGCTAGGCGGCGGATGTCACCCTGTTCAACCGCGCTGGAGGGTCGGTATCTTCCGGCATTCGGGTTAAAACTGACATGAAAAAGAATCTCAAGAACATGCGTCGCTCGCGGATCCGTCTGCGGATTCGCAAGAAAGTCTCCGGCACGAGCGAACGTCCTCGGCTGAGTGTGTACCGCTCGAACCGGCACATTTACGCGCAATTGATTGACGACGTAGCCGGGCACACGCTCGCCGCCGTGTCCACGTTCGCCGCAGGCGAAGCGATGGGCAAACCGGTCGAGGCCAGTAACCAGATTGGCAAGATGCTGGCCGAGAAGGCCAAGGCGGCTGGAATCGAAGCGGTCGTATTCGATCGGAACGGTTACCGGTATCACGGTCGCGTGAAAGCGCTCGCCGAAGGCGCGCGCGAAGGCGGTCTCCAATTTTAACGTCGATCGAATGCGGCCAATGACCGCATTCATGTTCTAGAACGAACGCAACATGGCAAAAGAAAGAAATCGTCGCAACCGGGAACGCGCCAGCGCACCGCAGAAGGAATGGATCGAACGCCTCGTGTCGGTGAGCCGCGTTGCGAAAGTCGTCAAGGGCGGCCGTCGCTTCTCGTTCAACGCCGTGGTGGTGGTTGGAGACGGCAACGGTCTGGTTGGCGCCGGTCTCGGCAAGGCCAATGAAGTCGCCAGCGCGATTGCGAAGGGGACAGAAGACGCCAAGAAGAACGTCGTTTCGGTTCCGCTGCGGAAGGGGACCATCCCGCACCCCGTGACGGGCGTGCAGGGCGCCGGCCGCGTACTGCTTCGTCCGGCGGCGCCGGGTACCGGCGTAAAGGCCGGCGGCGGCGTGCGCGCCGTCCTGGAGTGCGCGGGCATCACGGATATCCTCTCGAAGTCGCTGGGCTCGAGCAACCCTCACAACCAGGTAGCGGCGACGCTCGACGCGCTCACCACGATCGAAGATCCGATCGAAGTGGCGCAGCGGCGTGGGGTACCCCTTCGGAAGGTGTTCGAAGGGTAACATCCCCCTCACGCCGTCATGGGTGGCGGCGATGCGTTAGCTAGCAAAGCAGGATCGAGTAAGGTTCTACCATGGGTAAACTGAAAATCACGCAGATACGGAGCGTCATCCGTCATACGAAGAACCAGAAGCGCAACATGGAAGCGCTCGGGCTGCGTCGCATGCATCAGACCGTTGAGCACGAGGATACGGCTCAGATCCGGGGCATGCTGACGAAAGTGCATCACCTGGTCACCATCGAAGAGAGCAAGTAACATGGATCTCAGCAATCTCAAGCCCGCCAAAGGGGCTACGAAGAAGGACAAACGTATCGCTCGCGGCGTGGGCTCGGGCTACGGTGGTCACAGCTCGACGCGGGGCGACAAGGGACAGAAGAGCCGTGCCGGCTCGAGCATCCCGGTGCACTTCGAGGGCGGCCAGATGCCGTTGCAGCGCCGTATTCCGAAGTTCGGGTTCAAGAACCCGTTCCGCGTCGAATACCGGGGCGTCAACCTCGAGAGCATCGCGCAGCTGGTAGCTTCCGGCCGGTGCGACGCCTCGCAGGCGATCACGCCCGAAGTGCTTGTCGAGCTCGGCCTGGTTCGCAAGAATGAGCGCGTGAAGATCCTCGGCAACGGCGAAGCCGGCGGCGCGCTCACTGTGCAGGCGCACGGCTTCAGCGCTTCGGCCCGCACGAAGATCGAAGGCGCCGGCGGGACGGCAACCGTCATCAAGTAGCTCCTCCTTCTGTTCTGCGCGAGCGGACGTATTTACTATAGCATGCGTTATGGCAGGATTTGCCGAGAGTATCCGTAACATCTGGAAAGTAGACGAACTGCGTCAGCGGATCGTCTACACCCTCAGCCTGCTCCTGGTCTATCGACTGGGCGCCCAGGTCACGCTTCCGGGCGTCGACGCGAGCGTTCTGGCGGCGGTCAACGAACAGAATTCGACGAACGACCTGTTCGGGTTTCTCGATCTGTTCGTGGGCGGCGCGTTCAGCCAGGCCGGCATCTTCGCGCTGGGCATCATGCCGTACATCACGGCATCGATCATTTTCCAGCTGCTCGGCGCGGTATCGCCGGCCATCCAGAAGATGCAGCGCGAGGGCGAGGAAGGACGCCGCAAGATCACGCAGTACACGCGGTACGCGACCATCCTGATCACGGCCATCCAGGCTATCGGGTATGTCATCAACCTGCGGTACGGGGCCACCGGCCAGGCCATCGTCGCGAACCAGACCCTGTTCATGTTCAGCACCATCATCGTGCTGACGGCCGGGACGGTGTTCGTGATGTGGCTGGGTGAGCGGATTACGGAAGCCGGCATCGGGAACGGGATCTCCCTGATCATCATGATCGGCATCATCTCGCACCTGCCCGTCGCGCTGTTCAACGAGTTCGACCTGTCGCCCAACTTCTTCGTGTTCCTGATCGAGATCGCGGTGCTGGTCCTCATCGTCGCGTTCATCGTGCTGATTTCGCAGGGTACGCGACGCGTGCCGGTGCAGTACGCGAAGCGCGTGGTGGGGCGGAAGGTGTACGGCGGGACCACGCAGTACCTGCCGATCCGCATCAACGCGGCGGGCGTCATGCCGATCATCTTCGCGCAGTCGATCATGTTCGTGCCGGCGACCATCGCGCAGTTCTTCCCGACGAGCCCGTTCATGCAGCAGTTCGGCACCTGGTTCAGCGATATTTCCAGCCTGAGCTACTCGATCGTGTTCTTCCTGATCTGCGTGTTCTTTACGTACTTCTACACGGCCATCGCCGTGAACCCGAAGGAAATGTCGGACACGATGAAACGGCAGGGCGGCTTTGTCCCGGGCATCCGGCCGGGCAAGCAGACGAGCGAGTTCATCGACAACATTCTGACGCGCATCACCTTCCCGGGCGCCGTGTTTCTCGGGTTGATCGCGATTCTTCCGGCCCTGGCGATGCGCGCCGGCGTCACCCAGCAGTTTGCGCTGTTTTATGGCGGTACGAGCCTTCTGATTCTGGTTCAGGTCACGCTGGATACGCTCCAGCAGATCGAGAGCCACCTGCTCATGCGCCACTACGACGGCTTCATGAAAACGGGCCGCGTTCGCGGTCGCGCCCGGTAATACGGCGCCGGCGGTCTCTGTTCCGATGGTTCACCTCAAGAACATACAGGAAATCGAAGCGATGCGAGCCAGCGCCACGCTGGTCAGCAAGACGCTCGCGGAGGTCGCCGGGCATATTCGGCCGGGTGTGACGACGGCGGCGCTGGATGCCGTAGCCGAGGCGTATATCGCCGGCAACAACGGCAAGCCGGCGTTCAAGGGCTACCGCGTCGGTCCACGCTCGTTTCCGGCGACGCTGTGTATCTCGGTGAACGAAGAGGTTGTGCATGGCATTCCGGGCGACTATGCGTTGCAGGAAGGCGATCTGATCTCGGTGGATTGCGGGGTGCGGCTGAACGGGTATTTCGGGGACAGCGCCTACACGTTTGCGGTGGGCGAGGTGCCGGCCGAGAAGCTGCAGCTGTGCCGCGTGACGTACGATTCGCTCATCAAGGCGATCGAGGTTTCGACGGTGGGGCATCGGATCGGGGATATCTCGAGCGCGGTGCAGACGCATTGCGAGTCCCACGGGTACGGAGTCGTGCGGGATCTGGTCGGGCATGGCATCGGCCGGCAACTGCACGAAGACCCCCAGGTGCCGAATTATGGCCGGCGGGGGACCGGGCGAAAGCTGAAGGAAGGAATGACGATCTGCATCGAGCCGATGATCAATGCAGGGACGTATGAGGTGACCACGCGGCCGGATGGCTGGACGATCGTGACCGACGATGCATCACCGTCCGCGCACTACGAGCACATGGTGGTCGTTCAGCGCGGAGAGGCCGACGTATTGAGCACGTTCTCGTATATCGAGGCGGTAGTCGAAGCACCCTATACTATCGAGTTCACAAATGGCTAAGCAGAATGCCATAGAACAGGACGGCGAAGTGGTTGAAGCGCTGCCGAACGCGCAGTTTCGCGTTCGCCTCGAAAACGGTCATGAGATTCTCGGGCTGCTTTCGGGGAAGATGCGGATGCACTTCATCAAGATTTTACCGGGCGATCGGGTGAAGATCGAGCTGTCACCCTACGATTTGTCCAAAGGACGCATTGTTTACCGCTATAAGTAAGCGATGGCCGTTCAGGCGGCGGGTTCTGTTCGCAGAACTTTTTTCCGCCGGGCACGTTTAGGCGTGTCTGCTAAATCGATCGTATTTGCTGAAAAACCGAATCAGGTAATCCATGAAAGTCCAGGCCAGTGTCAAAAAGCGGAGCGCCGACGACAAGATCGTCCGCCGCAAAGGACGCATTTACATCATCAACAAGAAGAACCCGAAGCACAAGCAGCGTCAGGGCTGAAGCCCCCTGCTCGATGCGCATTTTTAGCTGGTAACCTATGCCACGTATTTCTGGAGTTGACGTACCGAACGACAAGCGAGGCGAGATCGCGCTGACGTCCATTTTCGGGATCGGTCGTTCCCGTGCCTGCGAAATTCTCGAGCGCGTTGGTCTCGACCGCGACACGCACCCGAGCGAATGGACTGAAGACCAGACGCGTCACATCCGTCAGTTGCTGGAAGACGAATACCAAGTCGAAGGCCAGCTGCGCACGGAAGTGCAGATGAACATCAAGCGCTTGATGGACATCGGGTGCTATCGCGGGTTGCGTCATCGCAAGGGTTTGCCTGTGCGCGGTCAGCGGACGAAGACGAACGCCCGTACGCGGAAGGGCCGTAAACGTACGGTGGCCGGCAAGAAGAAGGCACCGCGCAAATAATCTCCGAGCATCCTGTAGAACAGCATTATGTCGAAGAAACAGAAAGGCGCCGGACGCGCCGTACGCAAGAAGAAGGTTGTCGTCGAAGCCAATGGCCAGGCGCACATCAAGGCCACCTTCAACAACGTGCAGGTGACGTTGACGGACCAGTATGGCAATGCCATTTCCTGGGCCAGCTCGGGCAAGATGGGCTTCAAGGGAAGCCGCAAGAATACTCCCTACGCCGCGCAGGTTGCTTCGAGCACGGCGGCGAAGGAAGCATACGATCTGGGGTTGCGTCGGGTGGAAGTGTTCGTGAAGGGTCCTGGTTCGGGCCGCGAATCCGCGATTCGCGCGCTGGCCGGGGTCGGTCTCGAAATCGCTACCATCCGCGACGTAACGCCCATTCCGCACAATGGCTGCCGGCCGCCCAAGCGCCGTCGCGTCTGATTCGTCAGACCGTCGACCGTTATTGGGTGTAAGCTACCGGTTGCGGCAGCTCCTGAGGGGAGCTGTCGTACGTTTGTACTTACCATAACAAACGAGGTAAACCTATATGGCCCGTTATAGAGGCCCAAAACAGAAGATCGCGCGGCGTTTTCGTGAGCCGCTGTTCGGTCCCAGCAAGTCGCTCGAAAAGAAACCGTACCCCCCCGGGCAACATGGACGCACCCGCCGTACGAAAGAGAGCGAGTACGCGATCCAGTTGAAAGAGAAGCAGAAGGCCAAACACACCTACGGCCTGCTGGAGCGTCAGTTCAGAAATCTGTTCGAGAAGGCGGCGCGTAAAAAGGGCGTCACCGGCGAGAACCTCCTCAAATTCCTGGAGGCCCGTCTCGACAACACGGTATACCGTCTCGGGTTCGCCATGACCCGCCGGCAGGCGCGTCAGTTCGTGACGCACTGCCACATCCTGGTCAACGAACGGGTCGTGAACATTCCGTCGTATCAGCTTCGCGCCGGCGATATCGTCGCCATCCGTCCGCGCAGCAAAAACGTGGAATCGATTCGCGAAGCCGCCAAGCGGAACCGGCGTACGTTCCCCTGGCTCGAGGTCGACCGGCAGAAACTGCAAGGCAAGTTTCTCGAATTCCCGGCCCGCACCGACATCCCCGAGAATATTCGCGAGCAGCTCATCGTAGAGCTCTATTCGAAGTAACAGCGCTCTGAAGGAGGGCCCCATTGGGTTTATGCGTCGGGCAACCCTCCTCCTGAATCCCGCACGGTCGGGGCATCGAACATTAGAACAGCATTATCCAATATGAGCACTTACGCGATTCAGATGCCGGATGGCGTTCAGCCGGAGGAAGTAACGGAAACCTACGGAGTCTTCGTGGTCCAGCCATTGGAACGGGGCTACGGGGTTACGATCGGCAACGCGCTTCGCCGCGTGCTGCTGTCTTCGCTCCAGGGTGCGGCGGTCACGGCGATCAAGATTGATGGGGTGCAGCACGAGTTTTCGACGATACCGGGTGTCATCGAGGACGTGTCGGATATCATCCTGAACCTGAAGGGCGTGCGCTTCAAAGCGCTCGATACGGCGGATAGCAATATCCACCTGATGCTCAAGGGTCCGGGCGAATGGACGGCCCGCGATATCGGGAAGGCGACCAGCGCGTACGAAGTCCTCAATCCGGACTTCCACATCGCGACGCTTTCGGAAGGCGCTGAAGTATCGGTCGAACTGCGCATGGGCCGCGGTCTGGGCTATGTGCCGTCCGACGAGAACAAGCAGGCCGACGATCCGATCGGTGTGATTGCGATCGACTCGATCTTCACCCCCATCCGCAACGTCAAGTACACCGTCAAGCCGACGCGCGTCGGGCAGCGGATCGATTACGAGCGCCTGATCCTCGAGATCACGACCGATGGCTCGATCGCGCCGGATGAGGCGCTGCACCATGCGGCGCTGATCATGCGCGACCACATCGCGCTGTTCCTCAAGATCGACGAACCCTCCCAGCCCACGGTGGCCGAGAAGGAAGTCGACGCCGAGGTGCAGCGCATTCGCGAGCTGCTCTCGCAGTCCGTGGATGAACTCGATCTCTCCGTCCGCGCGCACAACTGCCTCAAGGCGGCGAACATCAAGAACATCGGCGACCTGGTACGCCGCGACGAGCCTGAAATGCTGAAATTCCGCAACTTCGGCCGCAAGTCGCTCCAGGAGCTGATGCAGGTTCTCGAAGAACGCGGCCTGCATTTCGGGATGGACGTCGATAAGTATCTCCACGATTGAGCGGGCTACGGCCGGCAGACCTAACGATCCTAACGACTTGCCACGGCCCATGCGCCGGCGGTCGTCATCTTAGTCGAAGTCATGAGACACCAGAATAAAGGTTTCAAGCTCGGGCGCACGCACTCCCACCGTAAGGCGACGCTGACTGCGCTCTCGAACGCGTTGATCACGCACAAGCGCATCAAGACGACGCTCACCAAGGCGCGCGCCCTGCGTATGTACGTCGAGCCGATCATCAACCGCTCCAAGGACGACTCGATGCACAACCGGCGTCAGGTCTTCCGCACCTTGCAGAACAAGGAAGCGGTGAAGGAGCTGTTCGGCGAGATCCGCGGGAAGGTCATGGAGCGCCCCGGTGGGTATACCCGCATCGTGAAGCTGGGCCAGCGCGCCGGCGACTCCGCTGAACTCGCCGTGATCGAGCTGGTCGACTACAACGTCAGCCAGGCCGAAACGACGACGGCGAAGACGGGTCGCAAGCGCACCCGCCGCGGCGGAAGCAGCGCTGCTACCACCGCAAAGCCGGAAGGCGCGCCGAAGAAAGCCAAGGCCGCGCCCAAGCAGGCCGCCGAGCCGGAAGAAGGCGCGGAAGAATAGTCCTGCTCCGTCAGGAAGTACGAGGCGCCCCCCTTATCCGGGGGCGCCTTTTTTTATGCCCCCAGGGCCGCCGGCGGGGGGCGCCCGGGCATCAGGCATCTCTTTTTCCATGCCGCAGGTCGGGGCGCTGCGGAACCGTCCCTGAATCGCATATTTAAACGCCTATGATTCAGGCCTCAACGATACTTAAAAGCGCCGACCTGCGCGTCGAACCGGAGTACCAGGAAAAGCTGCTGGAGTTACTCAAGAGTTGTCGCGCGAACCTGAAAAGCGTCGACGAGGACCTGATCGAGCGCGCCTTCAAGCTCGGATACTGGGCTCATCGGAACGACGTCCGCGCGTCCGGGGAAAAGTATATCAGCCATCCCCTCGAGGTCGCCCTGATCGTGGCCCAGGAGATCGGGTTCGACGATGTCAGCGTCGCGGCGGCCCTGCTGCACGACGTCGTCGAGGATACGGAGTTTTCGCTCGACTACATCCGCCAGGAGTTCGGGCCGACGATGGCGCTCATCATCGACGGCCTGACCAAGATCTCCGACGTCTTCTCGTCCAGAGAGACCGGACAGGCCGAGAACGTCCGCAAGCTCATGCTCTCCATGGCTTCGGACATCCGCGTCATCCTCGTCAAGTTCGCCGATCGCCTGCACAACATGCGGACGCTCAGTTCGCTGGCGAAGAAAAAGCAGCTCAAGATTGCCAGCGAAACGCTCGAACTGTACGCGCCGCTCGCGCACCGCTTCGGCCTCTTCGCCATCAAGGGCGAATTGGAAGACCTGTCGCTCAAGGCGCTGGAGCGGGAGGCGTATACGGAAATCGCGCGCGGCCTGAGCGCCACGAAGCGGGAGCGGGAGGCCTATGTGGCCTCGTTCATCGAACCGCTCAAGGAACGGCTCGTGAAGGAGGGGTTCGACCTCGAGATTTACGGCCGGCCCAAGCGCATCTTCTCCATCTACCGCAAGATGCGGCAGCAGGATAAGCCGCTCAACGAGATCTACGACCTGTTCGCGATCCGGATCGTGCTCAAGAGCACCGGGCGCAAGGGCAAGGAGGATTGCTGGCGGGTGTATTCGATCATCACGGATCTCTATCGCCCGCTGCCCGAACGCTTTCGGGATTTCATCTCCGTGCCGAAGTCGAACGGGTACCAGAGCCTCCATACGACGGTGCTCGGCCCCCGAGGCCGGCGGGTGGAGGTCCAGATCCGAACCCAGGAGATGCACGAAGTGGCCGAGCGCGGCCTCGCCGCTCACTGGAAATACAAGGAAGGGTTCGAGCACGCGGACGTCCACATGGACAAATGGCTCTCGTGGGTCCGCGACCTCCTCGAAAACCCGCGCCCGGAGCAGGCGACCGAGTTCGTGCAGGAATTCCGGCTCAACCTGTACGACGAGGAGATCTATGTCTTCACCCCGAAAGGATCGCTGCTGAACCTGCCGCGGGGGGCCACGCCGGTGGATTTTGCCTTCCAGGTGCACACCGAGGTCGGCTACCATTGCATCGGCGCGAAAGTGAACGGCAAGATGGTGCCGCTCTCCCACGAGCTGGCCAGCGGCGACCAGGTCGAGATCATCACCTCGAAGAAACAAACGCCGAGGCCGGACTGGATCAAGTTCGTCGTCACCCACAAGGCGCGCAGCCGGATACGGCACTGGATCAACGAGCAGCGCCGGCAGACGGTGGAGGCCGGCCAGGCGATCTGGAAACGGAAGCTCAAACGCGCGCACCTGCAGATGGATGACCGCGAATTGCAGCGGCACGCGACCCGGCTCCGGTTTCCGAGTCCGCAGCACATGTTTTATGAGATCGGCGCCGGCCTCTTCGACCCGGGCGATCTCATCCGCTCGATCCTGACCAAAACCGAAGCGCAGGCCGAAGAGGAAGAACTGGAGACGCAGGACAAGGCGGCCCAGCTCCAGTACGACTCCTTCCTCGACGTCGCGAAGTCGACCGGTTCGCCGGCC